>PATE01000125.1 GCA_002712305.1 Gemmatimonadota bacterium
AGGTCGTAGTGCCCACAGCGGCGGCCAAATGGGCAGGGCCAGAATCATTACCGATCAGACACCGAATGTCGGCCAGCAGGCTGGCCAGCACCACCGGATCCACGGCACTGATCGATGGCCATCGATCGGTAAGTGTTCGGAAGAGGTGTCCATTCTCAGACTCGGCAGGTCCCCGCAGCAGAACGACGGCGTGTCCGTGCCTTTCGAGCCACTCTCCAAGCTGCAGAAAGTGTCCAGGTGGCCAGCACTTGCTGACCCCGCCGCTTCCGGCATGGATCACGACCACGTCCTCTGGATCTATGTTCGCATCGGCCCAGTGTTGCCGAGCGGCGGACCGTTCCTCGTCCGTCGGAGAGAATCTGGGGACACGGTCCTCAGGTCGAGCTGGGTCACACGGGGGAAGCGGCGCCAGCAGGTGGTCGATCGTATGCTCGCGTCGTTCCGGGTTGGGACGCGGATCCCAGGTGACGATCTGGCCGGAGCAGGCCGCTTGTAGGCGGTGGGCTAATCGTTCAGACGAGGAGGAATAGGCCACGATCCGGTCCGCCGATCTCAGCCAATCGGGGATCGAAGGTTCAGCCCCGTACAGCGCCGCCCCGATGGGGCCGTCCGCATCGACGAGATGGTCGGGCCTGGCCAGGCGACCTCGGTCCGGATGACCGATCCAGTACATGGGCTGGTCCGGACAAAGGCGGCGCAATCGGGCCACAGCCGGAAGCGTCAGCACATGGTCTCCAAGGGCGCCACCGCGCAGCACCACGAGGGCTGGGTTCAGCGCCATCCATTTTGGGCCCTCATGAAGGGCCCCCTCGCCGTGTTTTAGGGGCATTACCTTGCGTCATTTGAAGGGTGCCCCTACTTTCTACCGTTCTGGACTGGAATGATTTACGTGACACAATTTACCCCACAAACGCTGTTGGAATGTGAGTAGAGAAATGGCTGGTCTCATCGGCAAGAAACTGGGCATGACCCAGGTCTACAATGACAAGGAAGAACTCATCCCCGTGACCGTTGTTGCGGCGGGTCCCTGTCCGGTCACCCAGGTGAAGACGGCGGAACGCGATGGCTATGCGGCCGTCCAGGTCGCCTTCGACGAGGTCCCTGAGCGCAAGGTGAACAAACCGATGGCAGGCCATCTCGCAAAGGCGAAGGTTTCACCTCACCGCCAGTTGAAGGAATTCCGCAACGAGGTCGACGGCATCGACTACGAGATCGGTCAGGTCTTGGACGTGACCCAGTTCGAAATCGGTGACAAAGTCAAGGTGACGGGGCGGTCGAAGGGTAAGGGCTTCGCTGGTGTTGTGAAACGATATCACTTCCGTGGTAAGAATGCGACACACGGAACCCCGGATCGAGTTCGCCACGGTGGCTCCATCGGTCAGGGCACCGACCCCGGCAAGGTGTGGAAGGGGAAGAAGATGCCCGGACACATGGGCGCCCGTCGTGTGACCACGGGAAGTCTGCAGGTTGTGAGAATCGACGGCGAACGCAATCTACTTTTCCTCAAGGGCACCGTGCCAGGCTCTTCTGACGGGTACATCACCATCGTTAAGTAGCCTGTTTCAAGGCGCCAAGCCTGGATCACCAACTTCCAGCGATCACCAACCTCAAAGCGGGGCTCTTTCGAGCCCCGCTTTGAGGTTGGGAGCAGGTCTTTCCATGCAGTGGGGAAGCACATCATCAACCAGGTGGCCACTGTAGCTGCCGTCCCCCAAGTACATGGATGTGCAGATGGGGCACCTGCTGGCCACCATTGACTCCCGCATTGATCACACAACGATAACCGTCGTTGGCGATTCCCTCCTGTGCCGCCATTCTCTGCGCAACAACAAGCAGATGGCCCAGAAGCTGTTCGTCCTCAGAGGACGCAGTCTGGACGCCGACAATCGGTTTTCTTGGAATCACCAGCATGTGAGTCGGTGCCTGCGGCGAGATATCCTTCAGGACGATGCAGTCGTCGTCCTGAAACAGAATCTCCCCCGGAATCTCGCCCTCCATGATCTTTGTGAAAATACTTGCTTCGCTCATCCTCTATCTCCCGTAGGTTGGTTGTGTGAATCTGACGATTATCATCCCTGCCTACAACGAGGAACTCAGAGTCGTGAGCACGATAGATTCCGTGCGTCAGTTCCTCGACGATCGATCATGGACGTATGAGATCATCGTCGTCGACGACGGCTCGAAAGACGAAACGGCCCAACGGGTTGAACAGGCCTGTACAACCCGCCAACATCTACGATTGGTCTGCGCAGAGAGCAATCAGGGAAAGGGTGCCGCTGTGCGCCTCGGTGTCGAACACGCCCATGGAGATATCGTCGGTTTCATCGATGCCGATGACAAGACTGATATCAGCGGTCTGGACGAGGTGTTTCGCCATTTGGATGATGGAGCCCAGATCGTAATCGGCGATCGAACCCTCGCCGACACCGCAATCCACGTGCAACGACGGGCCTATCGAGAACTGGGTTCGCGACTCTTCCGACGTTTGCTGCGATGGTGGATGGGCCTGGGGGACTATCCGGACACCCAGTGCGGGTTCAAATTCTACCGAACCAACGTGTTGCGAGGACTCTACCAGAGAGCGCGCATCGACGGGTACATGTTCGATGTGGAGTTGCTGGTCCTGGCTCATCAGGCACGCTATCGAATCGACCGCATCGGTGTGACCTGGCGCGACGATCCCGACAGCCGATTCCTACCGTTATCAGGTAGCTGGCGCAATATCCGTGAGCTGCTGCGTATCCGTCGGCTTCATGTGGATGAGTTGCCAGATCACGACCCATCGTCATTCGATTCGAGACCTCCCACCAATTGACTCAGGCGCTGTAGAGCAATGGCCACGAAGATCTCTCGTGCAGCCTCCAGGTCGAGTCTCGCCTCGCTGTCGAGAAAGTCTTCGAGGGCGAGGATCACGAGATAGATCGACAACACTTCATACGGGCGCCGACCGGTGGCCAGCAGTCCGTCCCGAATGATGCCGGCCACCTGTCGGGCCGCCTCCTCCAGCCATTCTAGATTGCCTGAGTCGAAAGCTCGCCGTAGACGATCGAAGGTCTCATCGAGTCCCTCCCGGGTCGTGGCTTCGATTCCCGCGCTTCGCTGCAGTGTCGTGCCTGCGCGTCGGACGATGCGTAGCAACGTGGAAGAGCGACGATCCTCATCCACCGACAGCAAGCGGTAGAATTCGCTATCCTCGCCGATGGCAACGCAGACACTGTTGAGTAGCTGCAGACGCACGGCAGGGGATCGGAAGTCATCGAGGTGAATCAAGGTTGCCTTGATGACTCGATGATCGTTCATGTGCGCTAGCACATCCACGAGGGTGGGAAAGGTGACCGGATCGAAGCTGCCGCCGAAGTGCCAGAACAGCAGTTCCTGAATTTCGGCGCCGCCAATCTCACTCAATCCACGAATGGCGCTGATGCGCACGCGGGGATCTTCGTCATCGAGGGCCTCGATGAGTGGATCCACCCCACCTGCGTGACCCAACCGGCCGAGGGCTTCGGCAGCCTCAGAACGGATGTCGGACGAGCCGTCGACGAGTTCGCGCACGAGCGATTCCGTCGCCGCTTCTGAACCCGTGTCGCCCAGCGCCCGTGCCGCACTGCGACGCACCATGGGGCTTGCGTCGGCCAAAGCCTGGATCAACTGCTCGATCGCCAGTGGACTGCCCGAGCGTCCGAGGCCAAGGGCCGCGCGTGCTCGATGCTCCTGCCGGGAGGCGACATTGTAAACCGCCGTGTTATAGGTGTAGCTGAGCAGGTTGCCGCGGGCAAGGTGGGACAGAAGGTGACGGGACGTAATCGAACTACGATCGCTGACACGACTCAAGAGGAAGAGCGCTGGAACTCGACAGACGGCACTGATGAGAAAGATAATCTGCAGATGTCCGATGCTCAGACCAGGCATCTGGAGGGTCACGCCGTCGAGACACGCGACAAGAACCGCACTCGCGGCCGGACCCAGAGCGCCGAGCAGATTCACCGAAGCCGACCAAGTTGCCAAGTAGTGTGGGCGCTGCGACCCGGCGGGCACCAGCCCGTAGAGAAGGGGAGTCACGGCGACGAGAATACCAGAGAAAATCAGCCCACTTACACACAATGCCAGGGGGACGAACCAGAAGAACTCGGGTGTGTTGAAAACCCAGATGATGGGGATGAACGTGGCGGGAACCATCAAAATCTGCAGGACGGGTTTGCTGCCAAATCGGTCGACGAGCCCTGCCCAGAAACGATACCCGGCGATGCTGGTCACCATGAACAGGGCGTTGAAGATGGCGATCCACGTATAAGAGATCCCCAACTGCTCGAGCATGAACACACTGTACAGAGGTCCGCCGATGCCAATGGCGAAGGTCCAGGATCCGTAGAAAAGAACGGCACGACGAAAGTTTCTGTCTCGAAGTGGTTCGATGAGTCCGCCGGAACGACGTTCTGGCGCCGTTTCATCCTCCGCCGGTGGTGGCGGATGGGGTGCGCGAGCCAGAGCCAGATATCCGAGAAGTCCGAAGCCTGCTCCCAGGACGAAGACGATGTCGAACCCGGTCTGTTTGTTGGCTGCGTCGAAGCCATCGATGAATCGTGCTACCACGAACCCGGCGACCATGGCGGCGATGGTGCTGAGGATCGTCTGCCGAGATGTAAAACGGGCCCTGATGTTCTCTGGAACGGTGTTCGCAACCCACGTGTTGTAGAAGGGTGCTATCACGTGGCCACACAGCAAGCCCGCGGCGACAAGAAACGCCAGGGCCTCGAGTCTCAGATGTGCGGCGAACAGGAGAGGGATGAGGGGCAGTGCGTTGCGCAAAAGGATTTCAGCGAAGCCGACGCCTACGACAAGGCGTTTTCGATGCCGTAGCCTCGACGCAGAAGCCGAAGCCAGGATCTGTACAGCCGCCAGCAGGTAGGCAACCGAGGTCAGCAGAGCGATGTAGGATTCGTCTGCTCCCAGATGAAGCAGATAACCGGTGAAAACGGCTGTGCCGATCCCGATCGTTTGACCCCAAATACCCCACAAACCACTGGCGGTAATGAATCCGCGCATGGCGCGGTTCACCTCGCCCCGAGTCAGGCTCTGGCCGTCTTCATCTTCAGCGGACATCCGCTCTGACTCTCAAGAAAACTGCGCTGGTTCAGGAGGAAACGACGATGGCAAGACGGACAAAGATACGGCAGACGCCGCATCTTGGGGTGGTGGACGGTCGTTCGTTCATCGGCTAGAAACCGCGAGCCTTGTCGACCAGATTGAGCGGCGTTTCGCCGCGCAGATATCGACGCAGATTGTCGCAGAAGAATTCGTGGATCTTGCGAGGTCGATGTTGTGAGGCCCCCGCGCGGTGGGGGGTCAGGATGAGGTTCGGTGTGTCCCACAACGGACTGTCCGCCGGTAAGGGTTCCTGCTCGCAGACATCGAGACCTGCGCCGGCGATCAGGCCCTCTTCAAGTGCATGTATGAGGGCAGGTTCATCGATGATTCCACCGCGGCTCACGCAGATCAGATACGCCGTCGGTTTCATCTGCGCCAATTGGTCGGCGCCGAGCAGATGGTACGTCTGCGGTGTGCGGGGGCAGCCTACGACGACGGCGTCGGATGAGGAGAGCAGCCATTGTAGACTATCGGGGTGCGGCGTCCGGATCTCATCGATATCGTCCATCGGTGCTTCGCGAACCGGATCGAGACCAAGGACACGCATGTCGTACCCACGCGCACGTTTGGCCGTCTCTTGACCGAAGCCGCCCAAGCCGATGAGCCCGAGGGTCATGCCAGTCAGTTCGATGACCTGGCCGCCAGCCCAGGCGCGCTCGCCCTTGTTCTGAACGGCGAGTCGAATCCCACGCGTCAAAGCCAGCAGCAGCGCCCAGGCATGTTCTCCGCCCTGTGGTGCGAACAGGCCCGCTGTATTGGAGACCGTCACCTGCTCTCGTTCGATGATTTCCGGATAGAGGAAGTTATCCATCCCCGCAGAAAAGGATTGGATCCATCGTAGTTGATCCCCTGCGCGGGTCACGTTCTCGTTGAACAGGCCGAGCAGACACTCACATCCGGGTACCTGCTCGATGGCAGCTGCTTCGTCTGCCGCGTAGTACAGATCGTGACCGTATTCGGTGGCGATCGTGCGTAGTTCGTCCACCTGTTCGTCGGTGAATGCGTAATGGACGAGGATCTTCATGGGTCTCTCCGTTTCAGAGGGCCGCCGGTGGCGGGGCCGTTCCGGCCACGATGGCGTCAATGTGCTCCTCCATGCGTTGACCCAGTCGAGGGCCGTATGCCGATACGACGCAGGCGGCAGCATAGTTTCCAAGGGCGGCGGAGGCTTCCGGATTCAGGTCATGGCTCAGGCCATACAACACGCCTCCCGCGAAGGAGTCACCGGCGCCGGTGGTGTCC
Organism: Gemmatimonadota bacterium; assembly: GCA_002712305.1. GTDB lineage: Bacteria > Latescibacterota > UBA2968 > UBA8231 > UBA8231 > UBA12574. The sequence continues at coordinate 6,388 of PATE01000125.1, forward strand.
ACTGCGGAAACTGCGTGACCGCCTACCAGGTCTTGCCCAGTCTGCGTACAGACAAGTGCGCCATCGGCACCACAGGTGACAAAGGCGCGTCCCACACGAGCCGCCAGGGCAGAGGCCGCCTCGCTGCGATCGTTAAGACCGGTAAACGCGATGGCTTCGTCTTCATTGCAGAAGAGCAGATCGACGCCACTTTCGAGCAGTCGCTCAAACCTCTCTTGAAAAGCGCCGACGACAAAGGGATCGCTGAGAGTGACCGATATGGCAACGTCCTGCGCGCGCGCCGCCGTGGCCGCCCGCTCGCATGCGGCGAATCCTTCGTCGGTGGTCAGGAGGTATCCCTCCAGATACACGAAACGGGCATTGGCGATCGTATCCTCGTCAATCTGTCCGGGCCCCATTTGGGCGCTGGCGCCGAGAAAGGTGTTCATCGATCGGTCCGCATCGGGGGTCACCATCACGAGGCACTGGCCCGTCGGTGTAGCAGGTAGAAAGACTCGGTCGCTGCTATCGACGCCGGCATCGCTCAGATCCTGACGGTAGAACGGACCCCAATCGTCATCGCCCACCTGATAGGCATAGAAGGATCGGCCACCAAAACGCGCGACCGTGATCATCGTATTTGCCGCCGAGCCACCTGAGGCACTCAGAACCGGATCTGGCAGACTTGAAAGCACCTCTTGTCGACGCGTGTCGTCGACGAGCGTCATCACGCCCTTGTCGACACCCATCGCCGAAAGTGCATCCGGAGTGACGGAGTATTGAGTATCAACAAGGGCATGCCCGATCCCATACACATCGTACTGTGCCAAGGTTCCTCCTGGAGATTGTGGTCGCTATAATTGTGCCGATGCCAAGATATGGGAGTACCCAGTCTCAGCAACCGCAACAGATCGGTTGGGTGGCGACCTTGCTCGCGTGCTGAGTCGACGGTTATATTCCATCCTTGATAGGATCCATCCCAGATAGGAAGTGTCAGAGATAGCTATCCATGGGCGCGCACCCTGGCGACTACGCCTCAGGTGTGTACACACATCCACCCGACGGAGGGAAACCCCGATCAGCAAACAGCAACAGTCGTTTACACGGATCAATGACTCGATTCGAGTGCCGCAGGTGCGTCTCATCGACGCCGAGGGCAATCAGGTTGGTGTCATCGACACGAGCAAGGCCATGGAGTTGGCCGACACCGCAGAATTAGATCTCGTCGAAGTCGCCCCGGAAGCCCGGCCTCCCGTGTGCCGGATCATGGACTTCGGCAAATACAGCTTCGACAAAGAGAAAAAGGCGAAGGAAGCTCGAAAGAAGGGACAGAGTCTGCAGATGAAGACGGTACGGATTCGTACCGCAAACATTTCAGCTCACGACCTCGAGTATCGCCTCGGACACATCCGCGAATTTATCGGCGCTGGCCATCGCGTGAAGATCAGCATGCGCTTCTTCGGCAGAATGATGGCCTACAAAGATCGAGGACGAGAGGTCCTTGAGGATGTTGCCACGCAGATGAAGGATGTGGCGATCGTGGATCAGATGCCACAGATGGAAGGCCGTGAGATGTCGATGATTCTTCGACCTCAGTAGGCTTGCCGGCAAGCAGAACCGAAATCGCCCCCTGCACCTTCTGGTGTGTGGGGCGATTCTTTTCATGCAGACCCATCCGCTGCCGCCATTCGCACTGGCCGTCGCGCGAGTCCATCAGTTAGGGCGACGTTCCCATCGAGGGTTACGAACTGTCTGCGTCGGTTCGATCCTCTTTGTCGGATGATTCCAGGGTCTGTGTGAATCGATCGATCCGCTCATCCGCATCGGCCAACACCTGCTCGCGTCGCTGTTGGGCAATCAGCATCTCGTCGGCAATCTCCATCGCCGCGAGGATCGCCAGCTCAAGCGCCACTCCACGTCCGCGGTGGGAGGCTAATTTCCGCATCTTTTCGTCCAGATAGGCGGCGGCCTGCCGAATCTGATCGTCGTCGGTCGAAGAGCTCCCGATCCGGAAGGGCTGGTCGTAAATCTGTACGATGAGGGGGGCACCCGAGGCACCCTGGGTGCCCGAACCTTCGTTAAGAGCCGTCATCGACGATGCCATCTGAATCGGGCTGGGAAGTTGACAAGATGGGCACCGGACGGGGGGAACCGTACATGGAAATGAACGCAACGGGTAGTGCCCCTAAGGGCACCACCCGTGCGTCATTTAATGGGGGACTTCCGCGATCTCCCCTTACTCCCGGAAGCCCCCGCTACTGCGCGCATTACCACGTGGCGGATCACAATATATGGGGGCATTTTCTGGGTGTCAACCATCATCTTGCGTTTTTCAGTGTTTTTTTGCGAATGCCTAATACCTTCCAATGGAGGAATTGACGCCAATCGTCGTAACATGAAGATAATAAATAGGTTGCGAATTTGCATGGCGATTCTACGTCCCATCGTCGTTTCCGAAGTAAACCGGCTCCATCCGAGCGTTGCGCGAACCGAGGCGATGGCGGATCTTTCTCTCAGTGTCCCGCCGACGACGCCTGATAAGGTTTGTGGCGCATAAGGGGTTGTTTTCTTGACAGATACAAGGAACTCAGAGCTCTCACCGGCCATCGCCGAGAAACTTCGACACGGAGTTCGGGGTGACGTACGTCTCGATGACGTGGCCAGAGTCCTTTACGCCAACGATGCCAGTATCTATCAAATCGACGCGACTGGCGTTGTCGTCCCACATGACACCGAAGATGTGGTGCACTGTGTCCGCACGGCGGCCGAGGCCGGATTCTCCATCCTGCCTCGCGGTGGAGGAACCAGTCTGGCGGGTCAAACCGTGGGGGCGAGCCTCCACCTTGACTTCTCTCGCCACATGCGCCAGATCCTCGAATTGAATGCACAGCAGGGATGGGTCCGCGTACAGCCGGGTGTCGTGCTCGACGAATTGAACGCCTACCTGGCTCCCCATGGACTTCAGTTTGGTCCGGATGTCTCGACCAGTAGCCGAGCTAATCTCGGTGGGATGATCGGAAACAACTCCTGCGGGGCCCATTCGATCCTCTACGGCAAGACCATCGATCATGTACAGGAACTGACCGTCGTACTCGCCGATGGTACTGTCACATCGCTGGGGCCCATCGATGAGACTCAGCGAGAGGCAGTGGCTCAGGGCTCAGGAGTCCTTGCCGAGGTCCATCGCACACTGCCCGAGATTCTGTCTGCCAACGAGCAGGAGATCCGCCATCGCTTCCCCGACGTCATGCGCCGCGTCTCAGGGTACAACCTCGACGCGATGCTTCCCCCTGCTCCTTTCGATGCCAGTCGGCTGATCGTTGGATCCGAAGGCACCTTGTGTGCCGTAGTGGAGGCGAAGTTGGGGCTCGTACCGCGTCCACGCAGCAGCATCGTTGTGGCTTGCCACTTCGTCGATCTCGCCGAGGCGATGGAAGCGAATCTGGTGGCCCTGGAGACAGCACCGGCCGCTTCCGAGTTGATGGATCGCCTCCTTCTCGATCAGACAAAGAACCAACTGGAATACGCGCCGCGACGACGGTTCCTGGTCGATGATCCCCACGCACTTCTGTTCGTCGAGTACTACGGAGACACGGACGAACAGCTGCATGAACGAGCAATCCATCTCGAGGGTCGACTTCGAGGCGCAGGTCTGGGGTATGCCTACGTGCGCGCCGAGCGAGCCGCAGACCAGAAAGACATGTGGGATCTACGCAAGGCGGGCCTAGGGCTCCTGATGGGCATGAGGGGCGATCCGAAGCCGACCAGTGGAATCGAAGACACCTGTGTCCCGGTAGAGCATCTACCTGAGTATGTACGTCGTGTCAGTCAACTGATGGCCGCCGACGACATCCCGGTCACGTTTTACGGACACGCCAGCGTCGGCGTGCTGCATATTCGTCCTGTTCTCGACCTCAAGAAGGCGGACGGGATCACCATGCTCCGACGATTCGAAGAGCAACTCAGTGACTGGGTGCTGGAGTTCGGTGGAAGCATGAGCTCGGAGCACGGCGATGGTCTGGCCCGAAGTGAGTGGATCGAGAAGATGTTCGGCCCGCGTCTGGTCACGGCCTTCGCCGGTGTGAAGAGGGCCTTTGATCCTGAGGGTATCTTCAACCCCGGCAAGATCGTTGATGCGCCGAAGATGGATGAGAATCTCCGCTATGGTTCGGACTACTCAACGTCCCCGATGGAAACCTTCTTCCATTTCGAGGAGGGTAGTTTCCAACAAGCTGTGGAGATGTGTTCGGGCGTGGGGCAGTGCCGAAAGACCCTGGTAGGGAGCATGTGTCCCTCCTTCATGGCCACCCTCGATGAGCAGCACAGTACCCGAGGACGAGCCAATGCCCTGCGTGCCGCACTGGATGGGCGTCTGAAGGATGGGCTCCATGGAGACGATCTGCATGAGGTCATGGATCTGTGTCTCGAGTGCAAGGCGTGCAAAGCAGAGTGTCCCTCCAGTGTGGACATGGCCAAGCTCAAGTATGAATACCTCGCACAACGTCATGAGCGCGCAGGGGTGCCCCTGCGGTCTCGCATCTTTGCATCGATTGCAGTTCTGAATCGATGGATGGCCCCGTTCTCCCGGCTCGTGAATCCAGTCCTGCGGAGTCGCCCCAATCGTTGGTTGATGGAGCGGCTCTTCGGTATCGATCGACGTCGGCGCATGCCGGCCCTGGCGCACCAGAGGTTCAGCAGTTGGTTCGCACGTCGGACCACTCCTGAGACGTCGACTCGGGGAACCGTCGTCTTCTATTACGACACCTTCACCGAGTTCAACGAACCAGACGTGGGGCGTGCGGCCGTTCACTTGCTGGAATCGGCGGGATATCGTGTCGTGTTGCCCGAACAGCTGGGATGTTGTGGCCGGCCCATGATCTCAAAGGGGCTACTGAAGCAGGTGAAGCCTCAAGTTGCCGACAATGTGAAGGCCCTCGCTCTATACGTGGAGCGCGGTTGGCCCGTCGTGGGTGTCGAACCGAGTTGTCTTCTCGCCTTCAGAGACGACTATCTCGATCTGGCCCCTGACCGCGAGATGGCTCAAGCTGTGGCGGATAATGTGTACCTGCTCGATGAGTTCCTGGCGCGCTGTGATAGGGAACAGGAGGGAGGACTCGGCTACGAGTTTGACGAGACGCCTCGGCAGGTTCTGCTACATGGGCACTGTCACCAGAAGGCCTTGGCCAACACCGCCGATACACGCCACCTCCTCGATCTTCCTCCTGCGTTCCAAGTGGAAGAACTGACCAGCGGCTGTTGTGGAATGGCGGGCAGCTTCGGCTACGAACACGAACACTATGACGTGTCGATGGAGGTCGGTCGGCAGAGAGTGTTCGAGCCTATTCTCGACGCGGACCCGGAAACACAAATTGCGATCGCGGGTACCTCGTGCCGTCACCAGATCGCCGACGCGACAGGAAAAGACGCCCGCCATTGGGCGCAGATCCTGGCCGACGCGGTGAAGTGACGAGGCGACGCAACACAATCTCTTCACTCTCAACGAAAGATCCGAAATGGCATTCAACGTCAAGGAGCGAGGGCGTGTCACTTACTACTATGGAGGTGACGCACCAACCCTTTCTGCTCTAGTGACCGAGAAACTGGACGGCGGCGATCTCAAGATCTATTTCGCCGGCCTCACCGGCGGACACTCGGCCAAAGGGGTGCTGAATCGAGACGAACTGGTCACGATGACGCCGAAGATCGAGGTGGAACTGGTGTTTCGAAGCTGGGAGAAGTGGCTGCAAGAGGCCGAGATCGTGGACTCGATCGAAAAGATCGACTTCGTCGAAGTCCATGCTTTCGCCTCACAACCCAAAGCGCCAGATCCTCGTCTCGATCCAGAGGGGTTTCTGAATGAACAGAAGCGCCTGTATGGGGAATACAGTGAAGCATACAGCGGCTTCTTTCGGGATCACATGTCACACACAGGCGTTCCCTCGCGCTTCACCGTTCATGTTGTCGACTTTCCGGACAAGGCGGCATCCTACGAGTTCTACAGCGTCGGACTCTACCAACCGGCCCTGCATACCTGAGCCGTTTGCCAGAGACTCAAGAGCCTGAGACCCAAGAGGGGGTCTGTACCATTCGGTGCAGACCCCCTCTTTCATATTCTTGCGAGATTCCCTTGCTCCTGTGACGAAGAATCCTGTTTTAGCGCCGGCGACCTTTGTCTCTGAGATGCAGACAGAGGGTGTGGATAAGACCTCTGAGCACGGTCGAGTGGGTGGCCATGAGTTCGTAGAGTGCATCTCGATCGAGTGCAAGAAGCTGGGCGTCGTCGACGGCGGTGACCGAGGCGGAGTGGGGCTCCGGATCGAGGGTGGTCAGCTCTCCAAAGAGCTCTCCCGGTCCTAGTTCGACGAAGGTGTGCGTCTCATCGTGCACGCGGACCTTCCCGTCGGCCACGATGTACATCGTTCGTCCGAGGGCGCCTTTTTCGTACACAGGTGCCTCTGCAGCCACATCGAGTTGCTCGAGATAACCGGCAAGATCAGCCAGCACTTCTTCGGGTACTTCGGCGAAGATGCTGACCGAGCGCAGGATCATCACCTTCTCGACCGTGAGGAACATGAGCGACTCCTTGTGGTCCTGAGTAGTTGTTTGTGTGAGCTGTTCTATCCATGCATCAGGAAAGGTGTCCCGTCGCGACGCGATCGATTCGTGCCAACCTTCGGGGGTTATTCGGCTCAAGGCCCAGGCGGCAGTCTGACGCACGAGTAGTTCGTCATCATCGAGCGCTTCTACGACGACATCGGTCATCCCCTCCACGAGCAGCTTGTCGGTTGCGTACAGCGCGCACGCACGGATCCAGGGCTCGAGGCGGTGGCCACCCGGGACAATCATCAGTGCGAGACGCTGATCTCGTGCCATGCTCTGTTGTGGAAAATCTTCGTTCAACGACCGGCCCAGGGAAGTCTCGTTTCCTTCGAACAGGCGCAGCAGGTGTCGGCGTGCGTCTCCGGTCAGGGTTGTTTCCAGAACCTCGAGGGCGTAGGCTCGCTGGTCGGCACTGGTGGCGAGTCTTTCGTCGGCGCGTTTGACATTCGAGCCACTGATGAAGGCGGACAGCAGCAGGCAGCGATGGCGGATCCCAGACAGCCGATGTCGAAGGCTGCGTTGCAGGGGCGCACACTCGGAACCGCCCAAGTCGTTCAGTGAGGCCAGCACCCACACGGCGTCCGACAGTTCCTGCCACAGGATATCGTCGATATTGGCTCGATGGGCTTGGGACCCTTTGAAGTCGGCCCGATCCAGCGCGTCGATGATGGCCGAGCGCAACCGACGGTCCTCCGAATCCATCCGCAGTTGGAGTGCTTCTACCGCGGCCTCACCGCCGAGTTGCCCGCAGATCGCAGCGATTCGTGATCGAACATGGACAGGACGTTCCTGATCCGACAGGGCATGGATCAACGTGGGCAATACCTGTTCGCCACTAGGCGACCAGGGCAGACGCGGCAGCGCGATGCAGGCCGATGTGATCGAGGCTGGCCAGGACATCCGGCCACAATCGAGGCGAAGAGATCTTGCCCGCTGCCACCAAGGCCTCCGTCCGCACCGTCGCATCTGGATCGGTCAGCAAGGGTCTCAGGTGCCGGTAGAATCCTCGATTTCCCACATCGCCTAGGACATGGGCGGTACGCACACGTTCCGTGGGATCTGCCGATCGTTCCAGGGCGAGCAAGCGTTCGCCCGCGACAAGGATTCCATCGACGCCCCCTGTACGCAGCAAACCGATCATCGCCGCTTCTGCAATCAAGGGAGAGTCGGCATTGATGAATGGGCTCAGATCGTCGACGGCATCCGCTTCGGCGCTGGCGGCCAGCGCCAACAGCAGCGCTGTCTGCACTCTGGGCTCTTCCTCGGTGTCAATCTGGGCGCGGATGGCGCGTTCCAATTCAGGTGTGTCGCTCAGTGCCAGCCGCCGAGCGACCTCGCGTCGAACCTCAGGATGGGGATGGGTGATGAGCCCCTCGGACAGTTCGCTCACGGATACGTCGAAACGAGTTGTGAGCAGGTCGAAGGAGTACAGAACCTCGTGGGGACGTTGGCTGGTCAGACGCGAGCGCAGGACCTGCTCCATTTCCGAATCGTCGCGACTTAGCGATACACCTTCCAGGCGCCGATGCTGAAGAGCTTCGGGCAGCGCCCGGCGATAGCCACGATCCACCCAGGAAGAAACGAACTTCCACCCGATCAGCAGAGCCAGGGTCAACAGCACCAGCGGAAGCGGACCATCTCCCACCGAGGCGGCCAGCAACACCAACAAGCCGGCAGCGGCGCCCGACGCGATCGGTCCCACGACGCCGTCGACGGCCACCTGCGTTGCCAGGCGTTAATTGGATCGAAGAGGCTGATACAGCACGAGGAATGCGGGAGCCGTCAACGCGCCAAGCAGGACCAGGTCAGTCACCTTCGCGGCCACGGCAAACCAGAACAGAACACTCGTATTTATTGTCGTGGCCAGCACAACAAGACTTCCGGTCACACAAAGGGTGAGTGCCTGGCGGCGCGGGCGCATGGCCCGCGCAATCCCGTAGCGGCTGATGACCGGACCCGTGACGAGGGTCAACAAGAGAAAGGTCAAACTCTGGGCCACGCCGAGGAGGATACCAAACAACTGCGCCAGATCATCTTGCCCGTGGATCTGATCCCGGGCCTGGTTCAGGAAGGCGAAATCGATGAGGCGATGACTCGCGACGCCGACCAGTGAAAGAACAAAGAGGGATCGAACATAGGGATGCCGACCCAGAGCGATGACCCCCGTGTCGGTCTGCGGGTCGTCCTCTTCTTCGCCCCGTCGTAAATGTTTCGCATGACCCCGCGCACAATCGCCTGTAGCACGACGATGGCGCCACCGATTCCTGCTGCCGACAGCAGCAGAAGATTCTGCGTGCCTACGATGGCTACGATCATCGGCGTGGCAAGTCCCCCACCACAGTAGCGAGCAACTCCCCTGATCCGATCAGACCGAAGAGTCGTTTTCCCTGGCGCACGTTGAAGACCTGCCCCGCAATTCCCCACAGCTCCACACTCAGAAGCGCTTTGCTCACGGCTTGAAAACCGAGCAGCAGAAAGGCCGGCCATGCAGCCTGAGTCAGGTCGAGGCCAAGCGCAATAACAGAAGGCAGCTGAGGATGCTCAACAGCAGACCGGTAAAGACGTGGGACACATTCAGCCGTCGCCGTGCTTGACGATAGAGCACCCCCGCCAGCACGCCGAGCAGAGCAGAGCAGACACGACATAGGCGTAGGGGAGAGCTTGTGCGGGTAGGTGGGCAAGAAACAGGGTATTGGCGGCGACGTAGAGCAGGACGATGGCGATGCCAACAAACAGCGAGTGGATCCACAGCAGCAGGAGGGGGCGCGCCTCGTCCGGTTCGACACGCAGGAACTGCAGCAGGGCGGAAGGCTGAGTCGGCATTGCGGCTGAGGTTATCCCACCGCTCCGAATCCACCAAACAGATCCAACTGCACACCTCGTTGCATATCGGGGAAGCCGGAGACGCCGAGCCCAAGAAGCCGCACGCCCCGATCTGCCGCATGGGTCCGCTTCAGCAATTGGTTCGCTATCTGCTGAATGGGTTGTTGTGTGTCCAGATAGAGGCCGTGCGACTGAGACCGCGTGATCGTCTCAAAGTCCGGGTAGCGCACCTTAATCGTCACGACACGTCCTCGAAGCTGTTGCCGCTGCAAGCGCATGGCCACGTCCTGGCTGAGGTCCTCAAGAGCCTGCTGCATCTGTGGCAGATCGTGGACATCGTCGCCGAAGGTCGTCTCAGCACTCAACTGCTTTGGGTCGCGCTCTGTGTGGACGGGTGAGTCGTCGATGCCCTGGGCCCGTTGCCACAGCTCAGAACTGCGGCGACCAACGTGCGGAGCCAGTTGGGGAGGCGAACTGGCGGCCAGTTGTCCTACCGTATCGATCCCGACCCGACGCAGTTGCTCGCGCGTGACCTTGCCGACACCGGGGATCACCTCCACGGGCAGGTCGACGAGGAACTCTGTGACTTGATGCGGCATGACCACGACAAGACCATCGGGCTTGCGCAGATCACTGGCGATCTTCGCCAGGAATTTGTTCGGTGCCACGCCAGCAGACGCCGTCAACTTCAATTCCGATCGAATCTCGCCCTTAATCATACGTGCAACACGGTGTCCGAAGGGGATGTCCGCCTTGTTGTACGTGACATCGAGATAGGCCTCGTCGAGAGCTACAGGCTCAACGAGATCGGTGTATTCATGGAAGATGTCGTTGATTGCCCGCGACACGCCTCGGTACTTTCCGAAATCGGGTGCAACGCGCACGGCCTGCGGACACAGCCGCATCGCCGTTCGCATGGGCATGGCACTGCGTACCCCACGCTTGCGTGCTTCGTAGGAGGCGGCCGCCACAACACCCCGTCCCTCGGGATCACCACCTACCACAACGGGTCGGCCGCGCAACGATGGCGTGTCGCGTTGCTCGACGGATGCATAGAAGGCATCCATATCGATGTGGATGATCTTGCGATTCTGGGCCTTTGCCGGAGGTGACTCGGCCCCTTCCACCGGATCGGTCACGAAGTGCGAGACCTTGGTGTCGGGCATGCTTTAGTGCATCGGAAGATCGACGATTTGGCACATGTCCTGCCTGCCGTCGATCTCGAGTTCCGTCTTTGGATGGGCGTGTGCGTTGCGGACGTATCCGAGTCCGATTCGTCGCTGCTCAGGATGCTGTGCTGCAGAGCAGACATATCCAACGTCTTTTCCGTCGTGGAGGAGGCGATCGTTTTCGCTGGCACCATCTGGAAGAAGGAGTCCTACCAGGCTCTGCTTGACCTTGTCATAGGCCTCGAGACGAGCGATGACTTCTTGGCCGATGTAGCAGCCCTTGTTCAGGTCAACGGCGCCAGAGAGTCTGGCTTCCCATGGGTTGTGCGCATCGCTCAATTCTGCGCCACGCAACGGGACACCCGACTCGATTCGGTGCACGTTCCAGGCGGCTTCTCCGACTGGAATGGCCCCGTCATGGACGAGTCGTTTCCAGACACGCGAGATCTCGGTTTCGGCGCCCACAAGTCGAACCGTGTCAACACCGGCCCATGTGAGCCGCGCTATCATGAGGTCAAGGTCGTCGGAGGTCGTGTCGTCGTGACACGGGATGCCCTCAAGAAACCGATGAGCTTCGGGGCCGAGAAGCTCGATCATCGTTTCTCCGGTGGCGGGAAGGCAAAACTCGATGTCTTCGGAAAAGATGTATCGATCGAGCCACTCCGGCAGTGTGTGGGGTTCGCCAGGGCCCAACACCAACAATGTTGACTCCTCTGTCACGCGGCAAAGGTCGGCCCGTTCAATGATCCTGCCCCGTGCGTCGGCAAAGACCACCTCCACATGCTCGCCGAGATCCCTGCTATCGACCGCATTCGTACACATCCGTTCCAGGAAATCTAGATGGTCCCTGCCACGAAGGGTCAGCCAGTGCCAATCGCTGACGTAGTGTATGGCCGCCCCGTGACGGATCGCCCTCAACTCGGTGGCGATATCCCCGTCGTTGTCGGGCGGCGAAGGTTCGATGAGATCGGAAGATGGCAACAGGGCGTTCTCTTCAATCCGGGAGATACAGTCACCGGGTCGTGGTGTTGGTGGTCAGATCTGCCGCCCAGAAGCTATTGGTGCCCTCGCAAAGCGGCAATGTCGTGCGCGTCGGTTTGGGTTAACGACTGACACGTCGCGTCCTGTGCCACACCTGGAGAGGTTGCGGACCTCGAACTACGCGAGGTTGCGGACCTCGAATTCGGAACCTCGGTCCGGTCGTTTCGTAACCTCGATCTGCGTGGGAAACGCGTTTTTCAGTTCCTCCAGATGCGTGACGACGATGACCTTGTCGAAGTCAGCACAGATACTGTGGATGGACTCTTTGAGCTGTTCCAGGCCGGCCCGATCCTGTGTGCCGAAGCCCTCATCGATGATGAGGGTCCGTAGCTGTGTCCCGGCCCGGCGAGCCAGGACTTTCGACAGCGCCAAGCGCAGCGCGAAATCGGAACGGAATGCCTCGCCGCCGGAGTACAGATCATAACTGCGTTCACCGACCTCGTCGGAGATCTTCACATCGAGAGTTTCTCTGCTGCCGCCCCCCTTCAGGTCGCGGATTGACTCGATCGTGAGCTGAATTCGATTCTCCGTCAGCCGCCGCAGGATCGCGTTGGCCTCCTCTTCAATCTCAGGAATTGCGTGCTCGATGATCAGGGCTTGGATTCCATCCTTGCCGAAGGCCTCCACCAGTTGCTGATGCAGCCAGACCTGAGCCTGCAACTGCTTTCGTTCCTGACGATCCTGTTTGATCGTCTCCGCCAGTCCGGAAAGATGTTCGGCGCGGGTCCGAAGAGCGCCACGACGCTCCAGCAGGCCATCCCGTTCTGCGCGTCGATGTGTCACCGCTTCCAAGGCCTGGGCGCATGCCTGCTCCACTCCGGCAAGCTCTGCAAACAGTCTATCCCGCTGAGTCTGACGTTCACTGAGTTCACGCTGTCGCTGCTGTAGGCGCGTTCGCTCTTCACGCTGCAACTGCTCTTGTTTCAAGGTCTGGTCACGACGCGACCTGGCAGAACGTAGACGCTCCAACTTCAGTGGCGCATGCTGACGCTCTTCCACCTGGCCTAGCAATTCGACGTGCCTGGCTTCGTCGAAGTTGATGTTGGCGATTTCATTTTCGAGATCGGCCAGCTGCTCCTGCGCCTTGGGGGCAAGGGTGGCGGACCGCAACTGATCGGACCCGGCCTCGACCTGCGCCGCAGCCGTCTGGGCCTGTCGCTGGGCACGCTCCTGTTGCTGGCGCGCTTCCTGCAATAGCTGACGACGCGTCTGTGCATCAGGGTCGTCGGCGGTCGCTTCTGCCCGCTCAAGGCGTGCTGCATCGTAGTCCACATCCGCCATGGCGGTGATCGTCTCCGTCAGTTGGGCACGAGCCTCGACACAATACTCCTGTTCGTTCAACTGGCGACGGGTCTTCTCGATTTCCAGGACAAAGTCGCTGGAGGCACGAATATGCTCCTCAAGCGCGTGTTGCCGGCTCTGCAGCCTGGCCACTGCCTGCTGTGAGGCGGCAACCTGCTCATCCACCTTCGCCAGCTCCAAGAGGCGTTTGTGGTGGACGACCAATTCTTCCTGCAGGCGCTCTGTTTCTCCAACTGTGGCAGCGTTTTGCAGGATCAGTTTCTCCTGCTGTGACCGGTGATCTTCTTCGATGTGACGCCGATGTTCGTCGTCCAGATCGGTGCCACACAGTGGGCAGGATACTTCGTCCTCGATCGAGAACTCGGCGTGGATTCGTTTGAGCTGCTCCATTTCCTGTGCCAGTGCACGCCTCTGCTCCTGTCGATGCGCCAGTCGCGTTCGCAGCTGCGCCTCGGTCTCGCCGAGCTTGTTGCGTTCGTGGGCCTGGTTGAGGAGCGCCGCCAATTTCGCCTGTGCTTTCGTCATTTCCTGGTCCAGGCGGGGACCCTCCTTGTGCACCTTTCTGGTGACCTTGGTTCGCTCTGTCTCAACCCAGTGTAATCGCTCTCTGAGTCTCTGCTGCTCTACATCGATCTCATGTTCCAGTTTCTGTCGGCGCTGGGCCAGTTGTTCCCAGGCGCGGCGGTGCTCTCGCTGGCGCGCCACCTGATCTCGCGCCTGGCTGACCAGAAGCCAAGCGGCCTCGATGTCAGCTGTTTGGTCGATGAGGGTCTGGCAGCGGGCCTGTTCTTGTTCTGCAGCGGCTCGACGTTCCTTCCACATGGCCAACTTCTGTTCGACCTCGTGCCGCGCCGCATCGATTTTTCGTTGGGCGTCAGATCGTTGATGCTGAAGCGATTGGATCCTCGTCCGGTGCTCGTCGCTGTCACGCAAGGCTCCCTGAAGGGAGACCAACTCCTCTGCCGCCGCTTCAATGTGTGACGCTTGCTCTAGCAGCTGAGAATCCTCCTTGTTCTGTTCCAGGAAGCGGGATTCCTCTACCTCGAGCTTTCGCATGGCTTCTGCTACGTCTGCCTGACCCTGCTTGTCCCATTTCTGCTCACGTCGCAGCAACTCGGCATGACTGAGGCGCTCCTGCCAGGTCGTCCTCTCGGCCTCGGCGGTGACCAGCTGCTGTCCGGCTTCTTCCAGCTGTTTCGTCGCCTGTGTCAACTCCGCCTCCACTTCCCGACGTGTCGTCAGGGCCTCGGTGGCATCATCGATTTTGCGATCGAGATGCAGGACACGCTCATCGAGGTCAGCGAGCTTGCGGCGCGCAGCATCCTGGAGACGATCGTAACGGCCGACGCCGAGAATGCGACCTAGAAGCTGTTTTCGTTCGCGGGGACTCTTGCGCGTGAAGGCGTCCGCCTGGCCCTGCAAGAGAAAGGCAGAGTTTGTGAAGGTGTCGTAGTCCATGGACAGAAGGTCATCGATCCGCCGTTGGGTCACGGTCGGCGAGCCAGCCTGTGTCAGAGGACGAAACTGGTCGCTCACGGGGTCGAAACACTGCAGCTCCAACTCGGAAAGACTCGAACGCGGACGGCGGCGGAAGGAACGAAGAACACGATATCGATCACGATCGAGATCGAAGGTGAATTCCACCGACATATGTGTGCTTCCAAGGCGCAGCAAACCCTCATCGGGCTTGCGGTCGTGGCGACCCTTTCGCGCCTGACCCCACAGCGCGTAGGTGATCGCATCGAGGAGGGCAGATTTACCATTGCCATTGTCTCCGCTCAGGCAGGCCACGCGGAAACCAGTGAAGTCCAGAGACTGCGGTTGTTCACCATAGCTGAGAAAGTTGCGCAGGGTAAGTGTGACCGGAATCATTCCGTCCCCCGCAACTGATTGGCCACATCCGCTTCCAGTTCCTGTGCCAACTGACGCAGCGATGCGGCATGCGGCTCCAGGTCGGGGCGATTCTCCAAGTACTTGTCGAGCGCTTCGCGAGTAGACAGATCCTGCCGCAGTGTCGCGCGTCGATGACGCTCGCGCGGCGCCACGGTTGGAATCAGGCCGGCCACCACGTGGGCTGGAGCAAGGGCCTCGCGAATCCGTGCGGTATCGAGTGGCGCGCTGCCCGCATCAACGGCGTATCGACACCGTACGATGGCGCCGTCGATCTCGGCGGTATCGATGGCCTCCAGGAGCTTCTCTGTCAGATCTTCATCACCGCGGGCGTCCACGTCGATCGTGACCATGGGGCGCGCTGGCGAGGCCACAAACTCCACCTGTGTCTGCCTTGTTGTCGTGCCATCTATCGACACGACACACCCACCTTTCTGTTCTCTCTCTTCACCGAAGTCCACGCGTTCGATACTGCCTGCATAAACGACAGGTGGCGTATCGGTGAGCTTCTGGTGGCGGTGAACGTGACCGAGGGCTACGTAGTCAAAGGCCGGATGGGCCAATTGCCCCGTCAGCAAGGTGGGGTCATTGCCCACCAAAGCCGTACGTTCAGCTCCCGAATAGGTCGCTTCGGCAGCCGCTACATGGGCCAGCAACACCGACGGGATCGCTTCATCGACTTCCGCAGCCATGCTCTGGATCTGGGACGCACAGATTCGCCGGATCTCTCGCTGGATCTGCTCTGGGGGAAGGGTGCGGTAGTCATCGAGGGTTTTCAGCCAGTGGCGGGTCGGCCAGGGCAGCGCGGCAATCTGCAGAGGGCCCGCCGTGGTCTCGATGCGCTTCATGCCAGGCTGTCTGAAGATGTGAGTGAAGGGAACATCCAAGGCGCTGAACACATCCACCGAAGTCGCCCGTCCCACGGCTGCCGGCGTATCATGGTTGCCGACCACCAGCGCCACCGGGATCTCAGCTTGCTGAAGTCGTCGCAGTTGCTGAGCGAACTCCCGCTGCCACGTAGGATTCGGCGTTGGGGTCCGATACACATCACCGGCCAGCAACACGGCATCGAGTTGCTCGTCTATGGCGTGATCGAAGAGACTTGCCAGGCACTGCAGGAAGTCCATCAGCCTCGAGTGCAGCCCCGTGGCTGGGTCGAGACGGCCGTAGTTTTCGGTGCCGAGATGAAGATCGGCCAGATGCAGTAGACGCACAGGGATCCTGTCCAGAGGCCATCCATTTCAGGATGCCAGATGCACGAAGAGGAGGACAGGGGAGAGATAGAGCGGCAACGAGGGGGTCGTCACCGTGACGTGGGCTAATGTAGAGGGCCAATCGAACCCGCGAAAGCGGTGTTTTTCTCAATCCATACCCCCCTTTGCTTGCCCAGAGACGGCCTCAAGGCTATATTGGGGCAGTCATTACCTGATCATCACCATAGCGGAAGCGGCCCCCTGAGCCACGCTTCCGCTTTTTGTATACCTGAACATGCCTGCGCGACGCTGTCTCGTTGCGTGTCGCACGGAGGGTGAAGGATCACAATGTCCGACGTCTACTTGTCGCGCGCCGGGGTGCAGAAGCTCCAGGATGAACTCAAGGAGCTCAAAACCAGCGAGCGTCCCACGGTCCGAGCCGCCTTGCAGCGAGCGCGGGAGTTTGGCGATCTGTCAGAGAATGCCGAGTATTCCGCCGCCAAGGAGCGGCTCATGTTTCTCGAGCAGAGGATTGCCAAGCTCGAAGAAACCCTGAGCCGTGCCAGGCTTATCGAGAACGAGAATATCCCCGATGACAAGGTGTACATCGGAGCCACGGTGGAGTTGAAGGATCTGACGAAGAAGAAGGGGCTGACCTACACCCTGGTTTCCCCAGAGGAAGCGGACTTCGAAGAGGGCAAGATCTCCACGGTCTCACCCATCGGCAAGGGACTTCTTGGCAAGGAGGAGGGGGACGAGGTAGAAATTGAGGTCCCCGCCGGCAAGCTGCACTACAAGATCCTGAAGATCTCCCGCTGACAGAGTTGGGCCCCCAGTCCCGCCGCCGTATTCCGCCCTACCGCGAGATTCCTATGCGCCCTTACCCAGCGTCCTCCGAGCGCTGACAGGCTCGCCTTGAACCCGTCCAATGACATCCTCGCGGCCGAGCAGCAACTGTGGCGCGACGCCCTCGCACTGATCGCCGAAATGCCCGATCCCCTACATGTAGGGGTCGCTCATCTGGCGGAGTTGGTCCGTGCGCATATGGCGGTGGATCGGTGTGATATCCTGTTGCTCGATCCGCGACGAGACGAGTTGGTTCTGCAACAGACCGACGGTCCGGCTGCCGACCGCCTCAAGGTAGGGGACGGGATCACAGGTCTGGCAGCCCTGCAGCGCAGAACCCTCCACGTGCCCGAGATGGATCGTGATCCGAGATCTGTCGATCTCGGAGACGGCCATCGGTACAACAGCATCCTCGCTGCCCCCGTGATCGCCGGCGAGCAAGTCGTTGGAGTTCTGAATCTACAGACCTACAAAACGCGTCACTTCGAGTCGGCGGAAATCGTTTTCGTGGAAAGAGTTACGTGCCCTCTTGTGATGTTGTTAGTCAATGCATGGCGCTCGCAGGGTGACCTGTCCCAGCGCAACAGTCAGATCCAGGCCCTCAACGAATTGGGGCAGGCGATGAACAGCGGATTGGGGATGGACGAGTCCCTCGAGTTGATCGCCACCAGAGCCGCCGAAACCCTGTCCGCGCGTGGATCGGCCATCCGCCTCCTGGTCAGTGATGGGACCCTGGCCCTGGCCACTCTGTACACGATCGACGAGGGGTCGGTGGACACGACCTACGAGAAGCGGATCGCGGAGTTTGTCGCTGCCACAGGCGAGCCCATCCTGATCGACGACCTGCGCACGGACCAGACGCCCGGTCGGTTGGGGTCCTCTCTGGTGTGCGTGCCACTTGTCCTCGAAGAGCGAGTTGTGGGCACCCTGACCCTCATGGACAAGCTGACGAGCGGCTCCGGACGTCGGCTGTTCACCGATGACGACGTAAGTGTCCTGTTTGCCCTCTCGAGTCAGATTGCGGCTGAAATCGAGGATATCCGTCTGACCACCCGCCTGCAGGAGTTGGTGCGAAGTGAGCGGCAGCAGGGGCAGCAACTCCGTGCGCTGTATAACCGGTCCAGGGCGCTGCTCGAGTCCATCTCAGATGGTCTGCTCGCCATCGACCGGGAAGGCACCGTCCAGGAGGCCAACACGGTTGCCCGACGAATCCTGGGTCGTCGCGCCGAGGGGATCGAGGGGGCACCCGTCGAGCGTTTCGTGGATGACTCGCCGCCACTGACCCAATGGCTCGAGCGGGGTGATCAATTCTCGAGTCGCGTTGTAACGCTGGTTACTCGAGAGGGCAAGGTGGCGGCCATGGCGAATCTGCAGCCCGTCCACGATGAAGAGCAGAATCCCACGGGCGCCGTACTCACTTTCAGAGAGATGGGGGAGGTGGGCAGGCTCGTCAACCGGGTGATCGGCGTGCAAAGGACATTCACCTTCGATGACATTCTCGGCGAGAGTCCCGTCATCGAGAAGACGAAGGAGCTGGCGCGGGTCGCGGCCGGCACAGCCTCAAATATCCTCATCCAGGGCGAAACCGGTACCGGCAAGGAGGTCTTTGCGCAGGCCGTCCACAACGCCAGTGCCTTCAGCGAGGGACCATTCCTCGCCGTCAACTGTGCAGCCCTGCCCCGTGACCTGATCGAGAGCGAGTTGTTTGGCTACGTCGAAGGAGCATTCACTGGAGCCAGTCGCAAAGGCAGGCTTGGGAAATTCGAGTTAGCCAGCGGTGGATCACTGTTTCTGGACGAGATTGGGGAAATTCCCCCCGAGGTTCAGGTAAAGCTCCTTAGAGTGTTGCAGGAGAAGGCGATCGTCCGTGTTGGTGGAGACCGAACTATTCCGGTAGACTGCCGTCTGATCGCTGCCACGAATCGAAATCTGCACCGTGCGGTGACCGAGGGGATCTTCCGCCAGGACCTGCTCTATCGCCTAGATGTCATCTCGATCGAGGTTCCGCCGTTCCGGGAGCGGCCTGGAGACCTGCCGATCTTCGTCGATCGTTTCCTTCAAACCTATGCGGAGCGCAACGGCAAGATCATCGAAGGCATTGAGCCCGAGGCGCTTGCTCGCCTCGCGGCGTATACGTGGCCCGGGAATGTGCGTGAGGTCGAAAACGTGATCGAACATGCCGTTGCTCTGACTCGGCAGCGATGGGTAGCGGTGGGCGATCTGCCCCAACTCCACAGTGCAGGCGAAGAGCACGCACCCGGTCTGCTCTCGACGCCGGTGGGCTCCGCCGAAGGGGCAGTGGGTCTCGAAGGCGCTGTCCGGCGTCACGAGGCGGCCCAAAGGGCGATGTATCTTGAGGCCCTCAAGGCCGCTGGGGGTGAAATCAATCGTGCTGCGGAATCTCTCGGCATGAGTCGTGCCACGTTCTATCGGCATCTGCGCAAACACGGGCTCAAGGCGATAGTGTCGAGAATGAGATACGAAGCGCATAATTGAGATTTGCAGTCTAACTTGCTTTGCTGAGTTGGATTACGTTCAGTTTTCCGAAGGTGGGTGTCGCAATATTGCGATTGTACACGTTGCCATAGCTGACGGTTTCTGGCTCACGAACGGGTTAAAGAGAAGTCTGTAATGGATGGGAAGACAACAAGTTAGAGGTATCTATGGGCGCGGTTCACGTTTTCGAACCATGTGGCAACCTCTCGTAGGCATGGAAGTTGCGTTGCTTCTGCGAAACATCTCAACGCACGCCAAGGTAACACCCATGTCTATTCAGGCTGATATCTGTCGAGCTGGCCACTGCCAGCGCGACGCGCAAACCGCCGGCTACTGTCCTCGTCACTACCAGCAGATCCGGCGTCATGGCCGCCTGACCCCCGAGCGGGAATACGCAACCCGCGGTCAGCAGTGCCAGGTCGAGGGCTGTCAAAAGTCACAGATCGCCAAGGGGTTGTGTTTCCGTCACTACCAGCAGAAGCGTCGATATGGTCGACTAACCCCCGAGCGCGAGCGCGCGTATGGGCGCATAGGTTGTCAGGTGATAGGGTGTGAAGAGGCCCACTCCTCGCGTGGTTTCTGTAAGCGCCACTACATGAGCGAGTACTACGTCCCCCTGAAACACATGCAGCCGGCACAGGCGGCATAATAAGCCCACTGGTTGTCGATCCAAGGAGCCTCGTTCGAGCATCCGATGCTGGCGAACGGGGCTCTTGTTTGTACCGCTCGGCAACCGATGCGCCATCCTGCGGTGGGGCAGGGAGTTGCGTGTTGACAGATTCGTGACCGGGATCTATGTTTCCCAGTCTGTATCTGGGCAGTAGGGCAATCAGAGCTCGAGCGGAGTTGTGCGGGAGTAGCTCAGTTGGCTAGAGCGCGAGCCTTCCAAGCTCGATGTCGCGGGTTCGAGTCCCGTTTCCCGCTCCATGTATTCTGCCGATGTCTTGGTGCGTGTGCGACGCTCTGGCGTCGTGCTTCATGAGTTGTGCGCTGTGTCGGCAATGGCAGTTTGGCATCCCTACCGACGTACATCGAGGCAAGACACGAGCCGATGTAGCTCAGATGGTAGAGCGCATCCTTGGTAAGGATGAGGTCACCAGTTCAATCCTGGTCATCGGCTCCAGTTCCAGTGGATCTCGACCAACAACCATCAGCAGGGCGGGCGTCGTCGACCCAATGCCGACGTGAATAGAGAATCATGCCCCGCGAACAGGTTACGCTCGAGTGCGAGGAGTGCAGTCATCGGAACTACAAGGTGACGAAGAATCGCCAGGTGACGGAGAGAGTAGAACTTCGGAAATACTGTCGACACTGCGGCCGACATACCGTGCATCGTGAGAGCCGCTGATCCGCATTTGCTGTAGCAGAGAGTAGTACCAAGCAAGATTCGTTAGGCCTGTAGCTCAATTGGTAGAGCACCGGTCTCCAAAACCGGCGGTTGCAGGTTCAAGTCCTGCCGGGCCTGCCACTTTCGCAGGGTTCACACGTTGGAGAGGTTGTCAGCGGGGGATGTGGGAGAAGCTCAAGACGTTTCTCATTGATGTACGTGGCGAGTTTGGCCGGGTAATCTGGCCAACGCGCGACGAACTCGTCAATTCGACGACGGTCGTCATCGTATTTTCCATCGCCTTCGCCATTTTCATCGGACTGTTCGACCTGGTTCTGTCGTTCGTCCGGTCGATTATCCTCTCCCTGTAACCGTTGCGTAGCGACGCAGAATAGGGCGATTCGTTCATGGCCGTTCACTGGTACGCGTTACACACGTATTCCGGGCACGAGAACAAGGTCAATACCTATCTCGAGACGCTGATTCAGCAAGGCGCCGCAGACGGTGCCATTGTGAAGGTCGTCGTGCCGACGGAGGAAGTGGTGGAAATGCGAGGCGGCAAGAAGACGGTGTCGAAACGCCGCTTTCTGCCAAGCTACGTCCTGGTCGAGATGGACATAACCAAGGACGCGTGGCACGTGGTGACCAATGTGCCAGGCGTGACGAATTTCGTCGGTCCTGCTCGCAAGCCGGCACCGCTGACGCAGGAAGAGGTCGATCACATTCTGGGCCACGCCGATCGGCGCAAGTCTCAGGAGGTCGAGGACATTCCCTATATCGTCGGTGACCAGGTGAAGGTTAATGACGGAGCCTTCAAGGACTTCATCGGTACGGTTCAGGAAGTCATCCCCGAAAAGCGCAGGCTCAAGATCATGGTCAGCATTTTTGGCCGCGGAACACCCGTCGAGCTTGATGTGCTCCAGGTCGAGGTCGTCGACGAGACAGTGGCGAGCTGAGCCGGGTGAAATCCTTGTCCATCGAGTTGTGGGCGTACCGAGATAGCAACGACATGCAAGCAAGAAGAGGACGGTAGAGTAGCGATGGCAAAGAAGGAACTGGCGCAGATCAAGTTGCAGATTCCCGCCGGTCAGGCCAGCCCGACCCCGCCCGTAGGTCCGGCTCTTGGTCAGCATGGCGTGAACATCATGGAGTTCTGCAAGGCCTTTAACGCCACGACGCAGGACAAGGGGGGGCTCATTATCCCCGTGGTGATCACAGTCTATGCCGACCGCAGCTTCACCTACATCACCAAGACGCCACCGGCGGCCGTATTGCTGAAGAAGGCCGCGAAGATCGAAAAGGGATCGGGTGTGCCGAATCGGGACAAGGTTGGAACGGTGACGCAGGCACAATTGCGTGAGATTGCCGAGTCCAAGATGGAAGACCTCAACGCCGATGACCTTGATGCGGCTGCTCGGATGATTGCCGGCACGGCTCGTAGTATGGGTCTGGTCGTCGAGGGATAGAGACAGGAACAACAGAGAGAATCGACATGGGAAAGCGTGGTAAGAAATACGCACAGTCCGTCGAGTCCTACGAGCGCAGTGAGCCGCAGACCCTCGAGGATGCCGTCAAGATCCTTAAGGAGATGCCCGTGCGGAAGTTCGACGAGACCGTGGAGCTCAACTTCTATCTCGGCATCGATGGTCGGCAGGCAGACCAGGCTCTGCGCGGAACGGTGATGCTACCCAACGGCACGGGCAAGGAAGTGCGTATTGTCGTGATCACACAGGGTGAATTGGTCGCCCAAGCCGAAGAAGCCGGTGCAGATCATGTTGGCGCCGCCGACTTGATCGCTAAGATCGAAGGCGGCTGGCTCGACTTCGATCTCGTGATCTCCTCACCGGACATGATGGGCCAGGTTGGAAAACTCGGCAGGGTCCTGGGTCCTCGGGGCCTGATGCCGAACCCGAAGACCGGTACCGTGACACGCGATGTGGGACAGGCTGTCACCGAAGCACGCGCAGGTCGGGTCGAGTATCGGGCCGACAATAAATCTGGCAACAATGCACAGGCACCCATCGGCAAGCTCTCCTTCACCGAAGAGGCACTCGTTGAGAATGCCCAGGCACTGTCCAACGCTATTCTACGCGCTAAACCTGCGTCGACGAAGGGCTCATTCATCCGCAAACTGATTCTGTCTTCCACCATGGGGCCGGGCATCCGTATCGATCCTGGCGCTCTGGCTGCGTAAGACTCCTTTCTGAAGAGCACTGATATGCCCACAGCACAAAAGGTCGATGCTGTTTCGGTCTTGTCTGAGAAAATGACGAGCGCCGGTGCGATCTTCCTCGCCGATTTCAATGGAATCGACGTCGCCTCGGTCACCGAGTTGCGTCGTTCGTTGCGCAAGGCCGGCATCGAGTATCAAGTCGTTAAGAATCGACTGGCAAAACTCGCCGCCGCCGATGCGGGACTCGAGGTCTTGAAGGACCATTTCGAAGGGCCCACTGCAATGGCCTTCGCCGCCGACGATCCTGTCGAGCCGGCGAAACTGCTGCAGAAGTTTATCGATGACGGCGGCAAGCTGGCCATCAAGACCGGGCTCGTCGACGGTCAGGTCCTCACGCCCGAAGCGGTCAGCCAATTGGCGAAGCTGCCTTCACGCGAGGAACTGATCGGCAAGCTCCTCGGTTCGGTCCAATCGCCCCTGTTTGGGCTGGCTTCAGTGCTCAATGGACTAATGCGCAATCTCGTCGGCGTGGTCAGCGCCATCGAAAAAGAGAAGAGTGGAGCCGGCGGCGACGAGTAGTCGCTGATCCGATTTCCTATTTGAAAACAACCAGAAACACGACCAGAACGATCAAACGGAGGACTCAGAAATGAGCGAAGAGGAAGTCAGCGTCAGCCCCAAGGTGGGCGAGATCATCGAGACCATCTCTGGTCTCACAGTTCTTGAATTGGCTGAGTTGGTCAAGGCCCTCGAAGAGAAGTTTGGTGTTTCCGCTGCAGCGCCAGTGATGATGGCCGGTGCTGCGCCCGCAGGGGATGGTGACGGTGGCGAAGCTGTCGTTGAGAAGGATGAGTTCGACGTGGTGCTGACTGGTGTAGGCGACAAGAAGATCCAGGTGATCAAAATCGTCCGTGAAATTACCAGTCTAGGACTGAAGGAAGCGAAGGCTCTCGTCGACGAGGCACCGAATCCGGTAAAGGAAGCTGTCTCGAAGGCCGAGGCCGAGGAAATCCAGGGCAAGTTGACCGAGGCGGGTGCCACGGTCGAGATCAAGTAGTCAAACAACCATTCGAACACACGGACAGACGTCGTTTTTCGCAGACGCCATTGCATGGGGTGGTGGCGCTGCGCTCCAAACCCACAACGACGACCCGACCGCAACGATCATCGAATACCACGCTCGTTAGCGAAAGCTCATGGAAGACCGGGGGCGGTGAGCCCTCAGGTGTTTCCGTGAGCTTTCACCATATCCCGGTGCAGCGTCCTGTATCCACATGATGCGCATCGCGATTGACGTTTCAGTTCAAATATCGCGCGGATGTCTCCGTGGCGTAGTCCACGGGACTCGGGTGACCAAAGGAGCCAGACCTTGAGCTCAGATTCGAAGATGAACGGGAATGGCAACGGCCACGACGCCATGATCAACCGGCATTCGTTCGGTAAGATCGGTGAAATCGTACCGATGCCGAATCTGCTGGAAGTGCAGATCGACTCGTACCGTTCCTTCCTCCAATTGGAGACAGCACCACGCCGCCGTCAGCGCCGCGGCCTGCAGCTGGTCTT
This sequence comes from Gemmatimonadota bacterium, assembly GCA_002712305.1. Taxonomy (GTDB): domain Bacteria; phylum Latescibacterota; class UBA2968; order UBA8231; family UBA8231; genus UBA12574. The sequence goes on from PATE01000125.1 coordinate 30,790, forward strand.
CGAGAGCATCTTTCCCATCAGCGACGTACACGGGATCTATACACTCGAGTTCGTCGACTATTCCATCGGCAACCCTCGCTATTCGGTCGAAGAGTGCCGGGAGCGGGGGATGACGTTTGCCGCTCCGTTGCGATCGACTCTGCGCCTGATCGCCCGCGACAAAGAGAGTCCCGACAAGCCCGTTAAGGACGTGGTCGAGCAGTCCGTGTTCCTCGGAGAACTGCCGATTATGACTGCCGAGGGGACCTTCGTGATCAACGGCGCTGAGCGTGTCGTGGTCAGTCAGTTGCATCGGTCGCCAGGCGTATTCTTCGACGAGACGATGCACCCGAACGGCAAGAGACTGTTTTCGGCGCGGATTCTGCCGTCCAAGGGCCCGTGGCTCGAATTCAGCATGGACATCAACGATATCATGTATGTCCACATCGATCGCCGCCGGAAGCTGCCCGTGTCACTGTTGCTGCGCGGCATGGGTTTTTCCAAGGACGGTGAGGTGCTGGCGCTCTTCCGCGAGGAAGAGGAGATCGAAATCACCGACGACGCCCTGGGGCGCTACCTTGGTGCTGAAGATGTGGTCAACAAGCGCAATGGCGAGATTCTTGCAGACGGCCATACGGAGATCACAGAAGAGGTTCTCGAGGCCCTCAAGTCGAGTGCTTTCAAGAAGATCAAGGTGCTGGAAGGCCCGGCGGCCAATGATCCCGGCATCCTGGAGAACACCCTGCGTAAGGATCCCAGTGAGAATGAGGAAGACGCGCTGACGCGTATCTACAATCTCCTTCGTCCTGGTGATCCTCCGAACATCGAGACCGCCCGAGGGTTGCTCGAACGTCTGTTCTTCAATCCCAAGCGCTACAATCTCGGCGATGTGGGTCGGCACCGAATCAACCGGCGCATGAATCTCGACATCCCCGCCAACAGCACGATCCTGCACCTGGAAGACTTCATGGTCATCCTGAAGTATGTCCAGGGATTGCGCATGGGTCAGGGCTTCACAGACGATATCGATCACCTCGGCAATCGTCGTGTGCGACTGGTGGGCGAACTACTGTCCAATCAATTCAGCATCGGTCTGACCCGAATGTCGCGCACCATCCGTGAGCGTATGGGTCTGCGCGATGATGAGCAGCCGACGCCCCACGATCTGGTCAATGCCCGCACCGTGTCCACCGTCGTGCAGGCCTTCTTCGGGTCGTCTCAGTTGTCACAATTCATGCAGCAGAACAATCCTCTCGACGAGCTAACCCATAAGCGTCGACTGTCGGCGCTGGGGCCGGGTGGTCTGAGCCGCGACCGAGCCGGTTTTGAGGTTCGCGACGTCCACTACACGCACTATGGCCGCATCTGCCCGATCGAGACGCCGGAAGGTCCGAACATTGGACTGATTTCGTCGTTGAGCACCTACGCCCGGGTGAACAACTTCGGATTTCTGGAGACGCCCTATCGGACGGTTGTAAACGGCAAGGCAACTCAGGACATCGAATTCCTCTCCGCTGATCAGGAGGATCGTTTCACGATCGCTCAGGCCAACGAGCTGCTGAAAGAGGATGGATCCTTCATCAATGATGAGGTGAAGGCCCGGCAGCGTGACGACTACCCCATGGTCTCGCCCACCGAGTGTCAGTATATGGACGTGTCACCCAAGCAACTGGTGAGCGCCGCCGCCGCACTGATTCCATTCCTGGAACACGATGATGCCAATCGCGCGCTGATGGGTTCCAACATGCAGCGTCAGGCCGTGCCTCTGTTGTTTACGCAAGCGCCGTATGTCGGCACGGGGATGGAGAACAAAGTTGCCGTCGATTCGGGCGCCGTCGTGCTGGCTCGCAATCCGGGTGAGGTTGTCACCGCTGATTCTGATCGAGTCGTCGTGCGCCGCGACAAACGTCGCTCGACGCCGCTGTCACCTCTCGACACGGCTGACTTTGACGAATACAAACTCACCAAGTTTGCCCGTTCGAACCAGGATTGCTGCATGAACCAGCGTCCGATCGTTCGCGCTGGTGAGAAAGTGCAGGCCGGTCAGGTCCTCGCAGACGGCCCAGCGACGGAGAAGGGTGACCTCGCCCTCGGAATGAACGTGCTGGTCGCGTTTCTGCCCTGGCGCGGATACAACTTCGAGGACGCCATCGTCATCTCCGAGCGACTCCTCAAGAAGGACGTCTTCACCTCCGTTCATATCGAGGAATTCGAGCTCCAGGTTCGCGATACGAAACGTGGCCAGGAGGAGATCACCCGCGAGATCCCCAATGTCAGTGAGGTCGCCGTCCGCAATCTCGACGACGAGGGGATCGTTCGGATCGGTGCCGAAGTAGGCCCTGGTGACATTCTCGTGGGGAAAGTGACGCCAAAAGGGGAGACCGAGTTGTCTCCCGAAGAGCGCCTGCTGCGGGCGATCTTCGGCGAGAAGGCGGGCGATGTCCGCGACGCGTCCTTGAAGGCACCTCCCGGTATGGAGGGCGTCGTCATTGGTCGCAAGGTGTTCTCTCGCAAGGATCGCGGGGGCGAGTCCTCGAAGAAGAAGGAAAAGGAGGACATCCTCGAGCTGCGGAACGAGTCGGAAGCGAAAATCGCCGAAATTGGCGCAGAGAAAAACCGCCGATTGCTCGAGATGCTGAAAGATCAGAAGCTAGGTCGCCTCCGCTCAAAGGAGGATGGCAGTGTCGTCGTCCGCGAGGGCACCGTCATCAGTGAGCGTCTGGTCGAACGCATCGATTTCAACACCCTCGAACCTGAAGATTCGTGGTGCGAAAGGCCGGCGACGAACGAGAAGGTCGACCAGCTTCTCCACTACGCGGCCGAACAGGCCCAGCTGACCGAAGAGCAGACAGAGCGGAAAGTCGAACGATTCACCCGTGGCGACGAGTTGCCCCCAGGGATCGTTCAACTCGTCAAGGTCTACGTCGCCAAGAAGCGCAAGCTGTCGGTCGGCGACAAGATGGCGGGTCGCCACGGCAACAAAGGTGTCGTATCAACCATCGTCCCCGAAGAAGACATGCCCTATCTGGAGGATGGCCGACCCGTCGACATCGTCTTGAATCCCCTGGGCGTGCCATCACGAATGAACCTGGGGCAGATCTTCGAGACCCATCTCGGTTGGGCGGCGGCCGCACTTGGACTCCACGTGGCAACGCCGGTCTTTGATGGTGCAACCTCGGATGAAGTCAAGAACATGCTTCGAGACGCAGGTCTCGACGACGATGGCAAGTCAGAACTGTACGATGGACGCACGGGACACAAACTCGAAAAACGAGTGACTGTCGGTTACATCTACATGCTGAAACTCACACACTTGGTTTCCGACAAAATCCACGCCCGATCGATTGGCCCCTACTCGTTGGTCACCCAGCAGCCGCTGGGCGGCAAGGCGCAGTTTGGTGGTCAGCGCTTCGGGGAAATGGAAGTGTGGGCCCTCGAGGCCTACGGTGCCGCATATACGCTACAGGAGATGTTGACGGTGAAGTCCGACGACGTGGCTGGACGCTCAAAGATCTACGAAGCCATCGTCAAGGGCGAGAATCCCCCGGAGCCGGGCATCCCCGAGTCATTCAACGTGCTGGTCAAAGAGCTGCAGAGTCTTTGCCTGGACGTCATTCTCGAGGACAACCTGGCTGTCGAGTCGTACTAACCGGAGCTCAATCGGATCAGGAACCGTCAGGTTCCCGACCAAAACGCGACCACCAAGGGGTAGCACGTGCTTAAGACTCAGAACTCCAGAAAGCCAACGGACTTTGATTCCATCCGGATCCAGCTGGCCTCACCCGACACGATCCGTTCGTGGTCACACGGCGAGGTAACGAAGCCGGAGACGATTAACTATCGCTCCTTCAAGCCGGAGCGGGACGGTCTATTCTGCGAGCGCACCTTCGGTCCCGTGAAGGATTGGAATTGCCACTGCGGCAAATACAAGGGGATCCGATATCGCGGCGTCGTCTGTGACCGATGCGGTGTCGAGGTCACTCAGGCGAAGGTGCGTCGTGAGCGCCTCGGCCACATCGAACTGGCCGTTCCCGTCTCTCACATCTGGTATTTCAAGTCCTTGCCGTCACGAATCGGCGCGCTACTCGATATCTCGATGCGCAATCTTGAGCGCGTCCTCTACTACGAGTCCTATGTCGTGTCCGATCCCAAGGATATCGAAGGGCTCGAAAAGATGTCGTTGCTCACCGAAGAGGAGTTGATGGAACATCGGGAGCAAGGACATGATCCGGTTGTCGGGATGGGTGCTCCCGCCGTGCGTGACCTGCTCGCTTCGATCGATATCGAGGAGCTGTCCGCTGAGTTGCGCGCTCGTGTGCGCATGGAGACCTCTATTCAACGGAAGCAAGAGGCCTTGAAGCGACTCAAGGTGGTGGAGGCCTTCCGGCAATCTGAGAATCGTCCCAATTGGATGATCCTCGAAGTGATTCCGGTCATCCCACCCGATCTGCGTCCCTTGGTCCCCCTTGAGGGTGGTCGATTCGCCACGTCAGATCTCAACGATCTGTATCGGCGTGTCATCAATCGCAACAATCGCCTCAAGAAGCTGATCAGCATCAAGGCTCCCGAGGTGATTCTGCGCAACGAAAAGCGGATGCTGCAGGAAGCCGTCGATGCGCTGTTTGACAACGGACGTCGTTCACGTGCCGTCCGTGGCGACGGCAACCGCTCGCTGAAATCTCTGTCCGATCTGCTGAAGGGTAAGCAGGGCCGTTTCCGTCAGAACCTGCTCGGCAAACGCGTCGATTACTCCGGTCGTTCGGTTATCGTCGTCGGCCCGGATCTAAAGCTGCACCAATGCGGACTCCCTAAGAGCATGGCTCTTGAGCTGTTCAAGCCCTTTGTCATTCGGAAGCTCGAAGAAAAGGGTCTGGTGCAGACCGTGAAGAGCGCCAAGAAGCTCGTCGAGCGCGAACGTGCAGAGGTCTGGGACATTCTCGAAGAGATCATCGAAGATCACTGCGTCCTGCTAAACCGCGCCCCAACTCTCCATCGACTGGGAATCCAGGCCTTCCAGCCCATTCTGGTCGAAGGCAAGGCGATTCAGTTGCACCCCTTGGTCTGTGCCGCCTTCAACGCCGACTTTGATGGCGATCAGATGGCCGTTCACGTGCCTCTGTCTTTCGAAGCGCAGATCGAGGCTCGTCTGCTGATGCTGTCGTCGCAGAATCTGCTCAAGCCCGCAGACGGCGAACCGGTGATCATGATGGATCCGAAGGACATCGTCCTCGGTGCCTACTTCTTGACGAAGGTCAAGTTTTCAGACGCTGAAAAGACGGACCGACGCTTCTCCAGCACCGCCGAAGCCAGAGCCGCCTACGAGTCCGGCAAACTCACTCTGCATCAGCCGGTGAAGGTTCGTATCGCCGGTGAAATCGTCGATACGACGGCTGGTCGAATCATTTTCAACGATGTCCTGCCCGATAGTATGGAGTTCATCAACCGAAATATCGACAAGGCCGACATCAAGCGAATTGCCGGTGAAGTACATCGCCACCTCGGCAATCGCCAGACGGCCGAAGCCGTCGATCGCATGAAGTCTCTCGGGTATCAGTGGGCGACGTTGTCGGGTGTGAGCGTCGCCGTCGATGACGTAGTCGTCCCGAAGCAGAAGGACGAGATCATCGGTGAGGCCATGGGCGAGGTCGACAAGGTGAAGGATCAGTACGCCAACGGCATCATCACCGACGGCGAACGCTACAACAAGATCATCGACATCTGGACCCACGCCACCTCAGGTGTCTCTCGCGCCGTTCAACGCGCACTCGAGGAAGCCGAAGAGGGTTTCAATTCGGTGTACGTGATGAAGGACTCCGGAGCTCGTGGTTCGGAAGACCAGGTGAAGCAGCTCGGCGGCATGCGCGGACTGATGAACAAGCCGCAGAAGAAGTTGACGGGCGCCGTCGGAGAGATCATCGAGACGCCGATCATCGCCTCTTTCAAAGAGGGACTGTCGGTTCTCGAATACTTCATTTCCACACACGGCGCTCGCAAGGGACTCGCAGACACGGCTCTGAAGACGGCCGAGGCAGGTTATCTGACCCGGCGCATGGTTGATGTTGCCCAAGACGTTGTGATCAGCGAACTGGATTGCGGCACCCGCCAGGGGATCTGGATCGGCGCCCTGAAGGATGGGGAAGAGATTGTCGAGCCTCTGGCAGAGCGCATCGTCGGGCGCGTGCTGCTCGAAGACGCGGTCGATCAAGATGAGAAGGTCGTGATCAAGGGGGGCACCCTGCTTGAGGAGGCCGATGCGAATGCCATCGCGTCGGCAGGATTCGAGCAAGTGCGAATCCGTTCAACACTTTCCTGCGAATCGCAACGCGGCGTGTGCGCCTATTGCTATGGCCGGAATCTGGCTTCGCAGCGCATCGTCAACATCGGCGAAGCCGTGGGTGTGATCGCCGCCCAGAGCATCGGTGAGCCGGGCACTCAGTTGACGCTACGCACCTTCCACATCGGCGGCACGGCAAGTCGTATCGCCGAGCAGTCGCAGATCACCGCTCGTCGTGACGGCACCGCAGAACTGGTTAACGTCATCACCGTTGACCATCCCGAGTTGGGTCGCGTGGTGACGGGTCGCAACGGCGAACTTCAGTTGCTCGATGAACAGAATCGCGTCCGCCACCGTATGGCGGTTCCCTACGGATCCGTACTCAAAGTCGAGGATGCGGACGAGGTCGATGCATCCGATGTGATGTATGAGTGGGATCCCTACAGCAACCCGATCGTCACCGATCGCCCAGGAACGGTCAAGTTCATCGATATCATCGATGACGTGACTATGCGGTCCGAGTTTGACGAAAGCACAGGTATGAGTGCCCGTGTCATCGTCGAACAGCGAGACCGGAGTCTGAGCCCGGCCATCGAGGTTGAGGGACCCGATGGCAAGCGCTCCTACATCATTCCGACCGGTGCTCGACTGCTGATCGACGATGGTGCGCAGATCAGCCCCGGGACGACGCTGGTGAAGATCCCGCGCGAGCGTAGCAAGACACGTGATATCACAGGCGGTCTGCCTCGTGTTGCTGAATTGTTCGAGGCTCGACGTCCAAAGGAACCGGCAGTGATCTCCGAAATCGACGGCGAGGTCAGCTTCGGCGGCCTGGTGCGCGGCAACCGAGAGGTCTTCGTGACGTCCGCTGACGGGGAAGAGCGCAAGTATCTGGTACCCTACGGCAAGCACCTCAGAGTGCATGAGGGAGACCAGGTCGTGGCCGGTGAACGTCTGTCCGAAGGCGCCGTGAATCCTCACGACATCCTTCAGGTACAGGGGGTTCACAAGGTGCAGGAATACCTGGTCAACGAGATCCAGGACGTCTATCGCCTGCAGGCTGTGGAGATCAATGACAAGCACATCGAAGTGATCGTGCGTCAGATGCTGCAGAAGGTGAAGATTCTCGATCCGGGTGACACTAACTTCCTCGAGGGGGAAGAGGTCGACAAGATCCGTTTCAATCGAGAAAACGAGAAGGTCATCGGCGAAGGCGGCGATCCAGCGACCTGCCAACCGATTCTGCTCGGCATCACTCGAGCGTCCCTGCGAACGGACAGCTTCATCTCTGCCGCCTCCTTCCAGGAGACAACGAGAGTGCTCACCGAAGCTGCCGTGCAGGGCAAGGTGGACCATCTGCGTGGCCTGAAGGAGAACGTGATCATCGGTCGCCTGATCCCTGCTGGGACCGGTTCGGGGCTCTACAGACAGGTTCGGTACGACGACCTGGCACCGGAGACCGATTCGGGCAATGGCAGCAACGGAGACCAGTTGCCCGACTACGACGCGTCCACGGAGGCTGTGGTCGGAGAATAGACCGCTACTCGCTACGGCGAGTCACCTCGCTTTTTCGCGGGTAGCGGCCCAATGCTGAAGCACGAGATCAGGGGTTGATTTTGTGCTTCAGTACGTGGCTTTGGCTAGCCGATGATGTGGCATTGGCTAGCATTTGAAACGGTCTGTGACAGAGGCAGTTAAGCTTGTCACAATCGGTCCGCCTGCTGTTGACGATTTATGAAATTGTATTTAGCTTTTGAGATTATCGTATTTCGCGCTACGCGCGGTTGTGGCGGGGCAGAAACCCAGCTACAACCGCGTGTGTCTGCGAGCTAAGTATTGCCTGCGTTTTCTCACGCACAAAGCCAGATGGAGTCGGGTTCGTGCCGACAATCAGTCAGCTGATTCGCAAGGGTCGTCAGAAGTCCAAGAAGCGCACCGATTCGCCGGCCTTGCTGGGTTGTCCACAGCGCCGAGGGGTCTGCACGCGAGTCTACACGACGACGCCGAAGAAGCCGAATTCGGCCTTGCGGAAGATGGCTCGCGTGCGTCTGACGACGGGCCAGGAAGTCACCGCCTACATCCCTGGCGAGGGCAACAATCTGCAGGAACACTCCATCGTCCTGGTGCGCGGTGGTCGCGTGAAGGATGTCCCTGGAGTTCGCTATCACATCATCCGCGGCGTCCTCGATGCCAGCGGCGTCGCCGAGCGCAAGCAGGGCCGTTCAAAATACGGCGCTCGACGTGCTCAATAGATCCCGAGAGAGCAAGTAATCCATGTCGCGCAGAAGACGAGCCGTCAAGCGTCCGATCGTTCCCGATCCGAAGTTCAACAACGCCCTGGCGGCTCGATTCATTAACTGCATGATGAAGGGAGGCAAGAAGAGCGTTTCAGAGCGCACCTTCTACTCCGCCATCGACATGGTTACCGAGCGATCCGATCAGCAGGGTCTCGACATCTTCCTGAAGGCCGTCGAGAACTGCAAGCCCATGGTGATCACGAAGTCTCGCCGTGTCGGCTCCCAGACCCTGCAGATACCCCTTGAAGTTCGACCCGAAGAACGCACGACTCGTGCCATCAAGTGGATCATTCGCTTCGCCAGAGAGCGCTCCGAGCGCACGATGGCTGATCGCCTGGCAAACGAGTTGATCGCCGCCGCCAATGGTGAAGGTGGGGCAGTGCGTGCACGTGACGAAGTGCATCGTATGGCTGATGCCAACAAGGCATTCGCCCACTACCGCTTCTAACCCTAGAAATCCCCCACTAGTTTCGCACCACTCCGGATAGGACGTATCAGAGTTGGCCAGACAGCATAGCATCGAGAATACGAGGAATATCGGTATCGCCGCCCACATCGACGCGGGCAAGACGACGACGACCGAGCGGATCCTCTATTACACGGGCCGATTGCACCGGATGGGCGAAGTCCATGATGGCAATGCCACCATGGATTGGATGGAGCAGGAGCGTGAGCGGGGCATCACCATCACTTCCGCTGCCACTGCCTGCGAATGGGGTGATCACCGTATCAACATTATCGACACTCCCGGCCATGTCGACTTTACAGCCGAGGTCGAGAGATCGCTTCGCGTTCTCGATGGGGCGGTTGGCGTCTTCTGTGCCGTGGGCGGCGTTGAGCCACAGTCCGAGACCGTCTGGCGGCAAGCAGACCGTTACGAAGTGCCCCGAATCGCATTCGTCAACAAGATGGATCGAA
>PATE01000126.1 GCA_002712305.1 Gemmatimonadota bacterium
ATCGACATCGTCAATCCACTCTGATCTCGACAACACCGGGGTGGTGTTGACGCCGACCGTCGCTGGGAAAGTGACGGCTCGTGGCGGGGAGGGTCACTTCCGTATAATGTGGTACGAGATCAGAGCCGACACAACCGCTTGTGGCTGTGATTCAGAAAAGGGGCCAAACGGCACCCTTTCTCGACTCAAAAAAACCCGTCTGACTGACCTATACGAAATCGAGTTGCACAAACTCTCCCCGAGGTTGGTAGCCAATCTGTTGGTAAATGTGATTCGGCGTCGGGTTTGCCACATCGGTGAAGAGAGTGACAAACTGTTTGCCCTCGTCGAGAATGCGCTGACTCAATTCGGCAACACACGCCGATGCGTACCCCTGGCGACGAAACTCGGCAGGCGTTCGAACGATATCGATGGCGGCACCGCGGGGAGATGGCCGGGAGCGACCTGCCAGACTGACGGGGCGCCCCTCGTCCTCCCACAGCAACAGTTCCTGTCGTTCGATTCTCCGAAACACAGACCGGCGCAGCTCATTGCGGTCAGGTCTCGGATTCTGACGAACTTCGCGATTGAATGAATCGATCCAGTCGCTGAGTAGATCGAGATCGGAGTCTTCAGCCAAGCGAGGTTCGCCGCTGACTGCCTCTGGTTGCATGACGTTTCGCAACTCGAAGACCATCATCTCCATGGATCGTTCTACCGCAAAGGTCTCGGCTTGTCGCCAGGATGAAGCGAAGGCTTCGGCCACCTGTACGGGTCCGGTGACGCCGGGGACCGTCCGTCTGTCACCCCGCAGATCCTCGACGAGAGCGCCCAGTGCCTCGGATTGATGCACGGACTCGGCATTGAGCAGTAGCCGATGGGGAGGGGTCATGACCGCCACAAGATGGAACTGTCCCGACTGCGTGATGGTCGCAAGGTAGGGTGTGTAGCCCGCGGCGGTGTGTTCGTGGGTTCGATCGGCAACACCGATCAGTACGCCGTTGATGACCTCGTCGTGATAGAGGTAGTCTGCCGCCGCTTCCAGAAAACTTGGCCCGTCACTATAGCGTTGCAGTTGCATGTGTGTGTGTCTCCATTCGCCCAAAAACCTGTCGAGTCGACAGCCACAGTGGCAAGCGTCACGGACTACTCGTCAAAGGGTCAGCAGGGCGACGGGACCGTCCCACGTGGAAAGCGGCGCTGTTCCATCGGCGACACTCCCACGAGACAGACCGTACCAACGTCCCGGGCCGGTCAGTTGGCCCAGCGGGTCTGGCCACACTCTCAGCTCACCGCCATGGCCTTCGAGACGCACACACTGTGTCGATTCGTCGAGGTCAAATTGCTGTGGCTTGATTCGTTCTAACAGAGCTGCCAGAACGCGTACCGTCTCATACGCGGGTCCGGGGTTGCAGAGTGGATCGAGCAATCCCGCCGCGCCATCCATGGTGCGATCCAGATCGATGAGAGGTTCGATAAATGGCATCGCCCCCCATGCAGAGGCTTGTAGCAGCCCCCGAGTAATGTACGTGGGGGCCGTGGTCAGGTCATCGAGAACGATGCGCAATTGCAGTGGGCGGGCCCGAGTGGGCGCCTTCAACAACTGCTGCGTGAGTGGTCGGTGTGTCTCGGCGCTGATCACGATGGCCATGTCCGAGCTGCCCGCTGCGATCGACAGCAGTTGAGCCACTTCGTCCACCTTGTAGCCGATACGAGTGCGTGGGTGTTGTTTGTCAGCGATCAACTCACCGGGCACGATCGCACACAAGGCCAATGGTGGGTCCAACTGTTCGAGCACGGCCTGTTGACGCGCATCCGGGATTGGAGAATCGGTCAATTGGACTTCAAGTCGATCCAGCCGCTGAGCATGTTCGGCAGCGGCTTGTGCCGCCGCGCCCAGTCCGACGGCCACCGCCTGTATCTGCAGCCCTTCATCCCGCAACCATTGCAGCCTCTTCTGCTGTGCCGGATCATCCAGGTCTTGTGCGGGAACCCGCATCGCACCGATGCCGAGCTCTCGCAGCATGAGGTAGGGATAGTCGTTGCGAACGGGTTGGCGCACGAGCGACGGGTAGGCAACCGGAACCTGCGCACCGGTGACCAATGGCTGCACGAGGGTTTGGCCCAGATGACGCTGGCCCGAGGAGGTCGGCGTCAACACACGGCGATGGGTGGACCGTCCGTCGCCGGTGGGAATGAACTGAACGTCGAGTTGGCCTTCCTTCACGCGACACCAATAGAAGCCCAGCTTCGGCGTGTCGTCGCGGCCTCGCTCCGGGGCGGGCGGGGCGGCAAACAGGTAGCCGAATCCCGGTCGCGTAAAGCAGGAGGAGGCACAGATCCAGTGATGGGCGAACCCAGCAGCCGTCGACATCCGATCGTAAAAACGGAAATGCACGTGCGCCGCAAAAAGGTGACGCACACGCGCCTGCTGCAACCACCGCAGCAACAGACCGCGATCAGGCTCAGCGACGGTGTCGTAGTGCCCCAGGTGGGGGTCGCTGCGATCTCGCAGGTAAAGCGGCAGATGGAGGAAGACAACGAGGCCTTGCGTCCCGGCTTCTGTGAGCTGTTCCTGCAACCAGCGCTGTTGTCGTTTGGCTGTTTCCAGCTTGGTGTTGAGAATCTGTGAATTCAACCCGACAAAACGAAGACCGCCGTGACACCACTCGGTAAAAGACAAACCGAACTGGGCTTCGTGATCCGTCAGGTCTTGCTCGCTGACCGCGTGGGTTGGCATCGTCGGATCGGGTTTATCACCCACGTCATGGTTGCCGGCGATGAAATGAGTTCGTGAGCGAAGACCCACGGCATCGATCTGTGCCAGCGCCTCAGTCTGGGCCCGGGAGAAATCTGGCCGACCAGGATACTCCTGTACCAAATCTCCCATGTGAACGATGAAGGTCGGATCCAGATCTGCAATCGTGCGCCACACTGCCGCCGACCGCTCGCCCTGTACACCGCGTGAGGGAAACTCGGCCACGGCACGAGCATCGGCCCGGCCCGGGTCGGCGAAGTAATGCGTATCGGCAACCACGACGAACTCGAAGTCCGCCGCGGGGAGCAGGCTTGTATCGCAGGAGATGGGCATGAGCGCCAACCTACATCACTGTCTCGTGACGTCAATCACCCGTACATTCGCACCTTTTTATGGTGCCGTCGCGCCCGAAGCAAGGGTGGCAGCACGGCGGCGATCCAGATTGAAATTCGAAACGGGAGTAGACGGGTGGACACAGTGGTGGTGATGGCGCGCGGCCTGGGCAATCGCATGCGTCGAGAAGATGAGAGTGTCGGTCTGCGTTCCGACCAGAAGCACGCGGCCGAAAGCGGCATCAAAGCACTGGTCCCCTTTGATCGACCCTTTCTCGATTATGTTCTCACCGCCGTGGCCGATGCGGGGTATACGAAAGTGTGTCTCGTCATCGGGCCTGAGCACGAGGAGATTCGCACCTACTACACCAACGTCGAGGCGGAGCGTTTGAGCTTCGACTTCGCTATCCAGCATGAACCCAAGGGCACAGCAGACGCCGTGCTGGCCGCCCAGGATGTCGTCGGCGACGAACCATTCCTGGTCATCAACTCCGACAATCACTACCCCTGCGAAGCCCTCCTGGCCCTGCGGCAGCTCGACGGTCCGGGTTTGGCCTGTTTCGACCGAGACGCGCTGATCGAGCTCAGCAACATCCCCGCCGAACGCATCGCCGGATTCGCGGTCGTCGAGGTGGACACCGATGGATTCATGTGTCGAGTCCACGAGAAACCGAGTCTCGAGCAGTTGCAGAGTATGCCCGAACCTGTGGGTGTGAGCATGAACTGCTGGCGCCTCGGAGGTGACCACATCTTCGATGCTTGTAAGGCCATCGACCCCTCGCCGCGAGGCGAGTTCGAATTGCCGGCAGCGGTGCAGTACTCCATCGACACGCTCGGTGCCCAGGTGCGTGCCGTGCCGTTGCGCCTACCGGTGCTGGATCTCACGAGCCGAATCGATATCGACACCGTCGGCGAGCGGGTCAAAGATCTGACTGTGCGGTTATGACTTCACCCCTCCTGCTCGACGATCAGCCGTTGCGACAGGATCTGCTAGACCATGGTCTCGGCAAGGATCATGTCGACGACAAGGCGAGGCGCTTTGCCGCAGCTTCACAGACCCTTGGGACGTCCACGCCAGCCACGCTGGCTTTCTTCGTTCCCGGCCGCATCGAGGTTCTCGGAAAACACACCGACTACTGCGGAGGGCACTCGCTGGTGACCGCCGTCGAGTGTGGTTTCTGTGTTGTGGCTCGGCCTCGCACCGACAACGTGATACGTGTTCACGCACTTGACGAGGGCGACCATACCGAATTCCGCATGGGCCCAGAGCTCGATGTGCCCACAGGAACGTGGACGAACTATCCCATGACGGTCGCCCGTCGTCTCGCACGGAATTTCGACAGCTGTCGCACGGGCGCCGACATCGCTTTCAGCAGCGACCTGCCGTCGGCGGCAGGCATGAGCAGTTCATCGGCGCTTCTGATCGCCACGTATCTGATCCTGGCTGAGGTGAACCAACTGGAGTCAACGGATCGCTTCCGCGAGCATGTCGTCGACGATCTTACGCGAGCGGAATACCTGGGCACGCACGAAAACGGTCAGAGCTTCGGCCAACTGGCCGGGGATCGCGGTGTGGGAACCTTTGGTGGCAGCGAAGATCACACGGCCATCCTCTGCAGCCAACGCGGCTACCTTGGGCTCTATCGTTATTGTCCGACCCAGGCTGTCCAGCAGATTCGTCTACCGGAAGGCCTCGTCTTCGCCGTCGGCGCCAGCGGCGTTGTGGCCGAAAAAACCGGCGCCGCCCAGGAACTCTACAATCGTGCATCCCTGCGTGTGCAAGCCCTCGTCCACGCCTGGCAGCGTCAGCAGACGTCGTCGGCTGTCTACCTGGCTGACATCACAAGCGGTGGCGACCGGTCCATAGACCAAATGCGCGCAGCGATCGAAGGAGGCAGTGACGGATTTGATACACAGGAGTTGTCTGTCCGTCTGGATCACTTCCTCGCCGAAGAGAGGCTGCTGGAAGAGGCCACCGATGCCTTGGCGCGGGGGGATGTGGCGACCTTTGGTGAGCGTGTGGACCGGTCCCAGGAACTGACGGACCGACTGCTGGGCAATCAGGTTCCTGAGACACGTGATCTGGCGCGTCTGGCGCGAGAACAGGGCGCCCTGGCAGCGTCCGCCTTTGGGGCGGGCTTCGGTGGCAGCGTCTGGGCTTTGACCTCAGATCGCCAGGCCGAGGAGTTCACCGAACGCTGGCGACGAGCCTACGTGGATGCCTATCCGGTGCGAGGCCCGACGAGCCAGTTTTTCCTCACGGGATCCGGTCCGGCGGCGTTTCCACTGCATCGCTGAAAGGGCCGTTTCCCGCGATCCCCTTATCCCGTCGTATACTTTCTGCGCACCACTCGTACCGCAGCGTACTGACGAACCGTAGATAACCGACCCATGCTCACATTCTTCCGCAATCTTGTCGCTCGCATTTTCGGCTTTGATCGTGAGATTAACAGCCTGCGCGAACGTGTGCGTGAACTGAGCTGGGATTCGGCATACGGGGTGTATACGCGGCCTGCCTTTCTGCAATTTGCGATGGTCATGCCACGCGGCACTCGATGGGTGGCTTTCATCGATCTGGACAAGATCCACACGCTGGATCAGGAACTTGGGTACACGGAAGTCGATCGGCGTATCAAGGCGACCTTCTCCATGAACTTCCGCAGGTCCGATGTCGTGGCGCGTTGGTACTCGGGAGACGAGATCGTCATCCTCTTCGACTCCGATCGTGAAGGCGCTGATCGCAAGATGGAGGAGTTGGCTCTGTCCGCCCGACACGAGGGTCTCAGCTTCAAGTTTGCCATTGGCGAGTGGGCTGTCGGAAAAGAATCGGCCGATGACGTCATCGACGCATTGTCGGAAAATGTCCGTCTGCAAAAGACGTCCAGCGACCAGCGCTGAGGGATTCGGGCACGACTGATGGGCACGATTGGATGGGCATGACTAGATCACGCCTGTTGCTGAGTATCACAGTGAGCTTGTTTCTGGCCAGCTGTGGCGATGACGATTCCAACCGGTTTGGCAATACCGACGATCTTCGCCACTATCGAGACGCACTCAACCCGATCATCGACCACGTTTCGGCCATCGAAGCCCAGGTGCAGCAGCAAGCTGTGGGGTCATCGAATGTGGCCACGGCGGCAAATCTCAACGCCGTCTATCTCGAAGTCCGGCCACAACTGCTGGAAACACTGGTCGATTTCGATCGACTCGTGCCGCCGAAGAACCTCAGGACCCTCCATCACGACATTCGTACGCTCATCATCCTGCGCCTCGATGCCTACCGGATCGTGATGGAGGGGTTTGCGGTAGGTGACTCGACCGTGTATGCCACAGCCGAAACTCAGCTGAGGCAGGCGAACGAACTGATCGTCGAGATCAACATCGAACTGTGCGAGATCGACGTCGCCCTTGGAGACCTCGAGGATTGTCGCTTGCTGGCCAGGCAGAGACGTCGTGAGTTCTCTCACCCGGTTTGAGTTTCGTCGTTCCTTTTTCAGATCTCGACCCGTCGACCAAGACGCGCAGCTTCGTAAGCAGCGGTCAGGATCTCGACGAGGTGGACGGCCGTCTCTCCGTCGAGTCGTACCGGTTGGCCTGTCTCCATGGCCTGAACCAGATCGTCGATCGGACGGGGCACATCCGGCAATTGTTCTTCTGAGAATCGATCGACGCCCTCTTCCGTCTCCAACTGCAGGTGGAAGGGGAATCCCGTCACCAGCGCCGTCCCCAGCGAACCGTAGTAGGCAGAATGCTGACGCTTACGGCGGATCTTCGAGTCCGCCGTCTGTACTAGACTGACCATCGCTCCATTCGACATCTCAAGACCGACAACGGCGCGCACATCGGATTCAGCACTGTCCATCTGCGCCATGACGGCTGAAACCCGCAGGCCCGTACACCAGACCAGTTCACACAGTAGATGTGAACCACCGTCGACAAGAAACCCGCCGTTGGCGCCCGCATCACCACGAAAGAGTGTGGGAGGCACGACACCCGGCAGATCCGCGGGCAGCGGCTCTCGACCAAGTACACCGAGCGCATTGCCCACCCAGCTGATGCTAGCGCTCTCAAGCTCGCCGATTCGACCGTCTACAAATTGCTTCAGTCGTTCACAATGTCGCCAATACGGCGGATTCTGAGCGACCAACAACACACGACCTGTCTCACGCGCCCGTTCCACCAGAACGCGACCTTCATCCGCATTGAGGGTGATCGGTTTCTCCAACAACACATGCTGCCCTGCCTCCAACGCAGCCATCGTATGTTCGAAGTGCGTCTCGTGAGGCGAGCAGATCAGAACCGCGTCAGTGGTTCCACTGGCGAGCAAGGCACGATAGTCCGAGAACAGATCATCCACCTGAAAGGCCGCCCCCATCTTCGCCAGGGCTGCCTCGTCACGCCGACACAATGCTGCCAGTTTGGCGCGTGGATGGGAGTCCACGTCCGGGCAGTGGCGCCGCGAGGCAAACCACCCGGCTCCGATCACACCGATACGCCACATCGTTGCTGGCATGTAGATTCCTCCTGTGTGATATCAAGGAAGACAAGGCTAGGGGCGTTGCTGCAAGGGGACAAACGTGAGAAAACAATGGGTCAAGATCAGATGAAGGACGAAGACGGCAACGAAGACATCGTGCGCATGCCCATTGACGGCACCCTCGACCTGCACACGTTCCATCCCCGAGATGTGAAGCCGCTGGTGCAGGACTACTTGGAGGAGTGCCAGCGCCTGGGGCTAATCGACGTCCGCGTCGTCCATGGGAAGGGTACCGGTTCACTTCGTCGCTCGGTGCACGCGATTCTCGATCGCCTCGATATCGTGGAAAGCTTCAGAATCGCCGGAGAAGGGGGAGGCGGTTGGGGTGCCACGCTGGTTCGACTGCACGCCGCCGGACATTGAGCCTGGCGCAGCGCGGCGATAGATTCTCGATGGAATGACGATGATGGCATCTTGACCCAGGCGCTGCGATGACAAATGTCGAAGATCTGATTCAGAACCACATGGCGGACCTCATCTGCTTGCGCCACGAAATCCATCAGAACCCGGAACTGGGGTATCAGGAGCACGGCACGGCCAAACGCGTCGTGGCAGCTCTCGATGGAATCGAGGGACTCGACATTCGTACGGGCGTCGCCGAGACGGGCGTGGTGGTGACCCTGGGGGCAGACAGACCGGGCCCCATGGTTGCCCTGCGTGCCGATATGGATGCACTGGCCATCCAAGAAACGTCCGGTCTGCCGTACGCCTCTGCGACTGACGGCAAGATGCACGCCTGTGGGCACGACGGGCACACGACGTGTCTGGTCGGCGCCGTGCGGGTCCTGTCGGCGATCCGGGATGAGTTGGCTGGCCCCGTACGATTCGTGTTCCAGCCGGCTGAAGAGGGTGGTGGAGGTGGGGGTCGCATGTGCGACGAAGGGGTTCTCGACGGCGTGAAGGCGATCTTTGGTCTCCACGGCTGGCCTTATCTGCCGCAGGGCGAGTTGGGTGTCCGATCGGGCCCCTTTCTGGCCTCCTCCGATCGTTTTCGGATCGTCGTCGACGGGCAGGGGGCTCATGCCGCGTTCCCACACCAGGGCGTCGATCCAATCCCTATCGCCGCGCAGATCGTGCTCGGGTTGCAGACCATCGCCTCCCGACAGACGGACCCACTGGATGCAGTTGTGGTCACGGTGGCACAGATCCACGGCGGCACGGCAGACAACATCATCCCCGCTCAGATCGAGTTGCGCGGAACGCTCCGGTCACTGCAAGCCGGAACACGACGATCCGCGATGGATCAGATTGAGCGGATCGCAACCCAGATCGCCGCTGCTCACCAGGCTCGAGCCCAGGTCACGATCACCGAAGGAACACCGGTCCTGGCCAATGATCGTATCGCAGCCGGATTCGGGCAGCAGGTTGCGTCCACCGCGTCCTTAACCCCCGTCGACATCGATCCGGTCATGGGGGGCGAGGACTTTGCTTTCTACGCCGAGCGCATTCCTGCCGCCTTCTTCGCCCTCGGCGTACGACCACCGGACCGTGATTCGTATCCAGCCCTCCACCAACCCGACTACGATTTTCCCGATGCGGCCATTGCCACCGGTGTTGCACTGCACGTTCAGTTGGCGCGCCGGTTCTGGTCGGATGCTGCCGACGAGCTCAACGGGTAATCATGCAGGCAGCTGTCGACTACTACGGCTACGAACCACTCGTCCAACTGCGGCAACCGCTGGTGGTAACCGGGCACCCGGGCAGCGACCTGCGTGAGATTGCCTACGATCTGGCAGCCTTGACGGGACTCACCGTACACGATCTCGATCACCGTATCGCCCACGAGGTGGGCAAATCGCCCTGGGCACTGCGTCGTCAGCAGGGCGTTGAGACTTATCTGGAATGCGCCGCATCGCTGGCACCCTCGCTGCTGACGTCGAGACCGGCTGGCATCGTCGTGGTCGGTATCGGTACCCTCGAAGCACGATCCGAGCTATCCGACCTCGCTTGTGAGTCGTCGACGGTGATCTTCCTTCGAGTGGATTCCTCCACCATGTATTGGCGTCTGCGACAGCTGTATGGTCAGGGTCGATTCCGGCATCCCCTGCTTCCCGATGATCTGCGACATCCTGACGACCTGGCCAGTCTGTTGGCCGATAGCCAAGCGACGATGGCGAGGTCCGATCTTGTCATCGACGTCACACCGGGCCAGGTACATCCTGCCGTTACCGCGTTGCACGACTATGTCGTACAGCAGAATCTGGAGTTCAGTACGCCATGACCGAATTGCCCACCCGCCCCGACAAATCAGCTGCTGACTCGCCCTCCGACTCTGAGGCCCATCCTCAAGCCACCGGTCGGGCCCTGCCGGAACCACAGGTAGATCGCGTCGAAGAACGGGTTCTGGGTTCACTCATCGAAAAGGCGATCACCACCCCCGATTACTATCCGCTGACGTTGAATTCGCTCATCGCCGCGTGTCGTCAGAAATCGAATCGAGACCCTGTGGTCGATGTAGACGAACAGACGGTGGCCGCCGCCCTGGAACGATTGCAGGAACAAGGTCTGACGCGTGTTGTGATCGGTGTCGACCAGCGGGTTCCCAAGTATCGCCAGCTGTTTGCCGAAGTGTATGGGCTCCAACCCGCAGAAACGGCCCTGATGTGCGAGCTGATGCTGCGAGGTCCTCAGACCTTCGGCGAACTACGCTCGCGGGCCAGCCGCATGCACCCCTTCGAGGACCTGCAGCAAGTCGAGGCGGCGATCCAAGACCTATCGCACCGATCGCCGGAGTTGGTCACGCAACTGGAGCGACAGCCTGGTCGCAAGGAGTCACGAGTCGCCCATCGCCTTGCTGGGGAGCCCGCTTCCCCAACCCCATCGGCGGCAGCCACCAAGAGCGAGCCGGCCGTGGTCGCCGCACGGGCCGAGAGCGAACGGCTGGAGCGATTGGAAACCCTCGTTGAACAGCAACAATCCCAGATTGAAGATCTTCAGCAGCAACTCGAAGCCTTTCGAAAACAATTCGAGTAAGCAGCTAGCTGACCAAGACGCAGGATCTCGCGATGGAGTTCGGTGAGGGAGTGCACAGGTGGTGGTGCCAATACCATCTGCTGGACGAACGGTCGCTGGCTGCCATGCGGATCGGCCTGTCCTTCGTCCTGTTCTGGGATCTGACCCGGGGCTGGCTGATGACTGGCTGGCCATGCAGGCCTTCGATCGCTGGCCATTGCCCTTGGGACAGGACAATCCGGCAACAAGTCTGCGGTGTGCATTGGTCCTGCTCGCAGGTGCCACAACGGCGCTGATGATCGGGTGGCGGACGCAGTGGGCGATTTTCATCGTTTGGTTTGGTGCGTGCGGATATCAGTATGCCTCGCGCTACACCATCGACTACCACGACGCCATCGTTTGCCAATTGCTGCTATGGAGTCCGGCTCTGCCCATCGGTCGACGGTGGTCGCTGGATGCACGCGCTGATGGGGTGAGCAACCTGTTGCCCCCATGGTTGACGAATCTGGCGTCGACGGGACTGGTCGCCACCATCACCTGGATCTATCTCTCCACGGTGTTGTCGAAGTAGGGGGCTGCATGGTGGTCGCAGGGCCATGCCGTTCGCCTGGCGGTGGCCGGCGGTGATGACATCCGCCGGTCAATGGTGCCTCCAGCATGTCCTGGACAGCTGGTTCCAACTCATGACGTGGGCGACCCTGACCCTCGAGATCGCGATTCCGCTGCTGATTCTGGGGGCGCGTCGAGACTGTCGCAATCTCGCGGTCGCGCTGGTGGTCGCCCTTCACTGTGGGATGTGGCTCCTGATGGATCTGGGGGCTTTTCCCCTGGTGATGATCGCCGCGGCGTCCGTCCTCTACTGGCCAAAGAAAACGACAGCCGATCTTACATCGGCCTTCACCGGGGGTCGATGGCCCGCACGAGCATTGGCGGCCTTGATGGGTCTGAATGTGCTGCTGGCCGTCGATGATGAGCGACAGAATCGCTGGCCCGTTGAGCCCGATACGGAAGCGGCCCGATGGTTGCGCCGGGGTCACATCTTTCTGGCTGCTGAACCGGTGTGGGCGATGTATGCGCCTGAGCCTCTGCGATTCACCGGCTGGTGGGTTGCCATCGCGCGGACCCAGCAAGGTGATCTGACCGATCCCATCATCGGCAAACTACCTACGCTTGCTCCTCCCTGGCCAGCCGATTCCCGCCTTCGCTGGTCCTATCTATGGACTCCACCCACCGACCCCTCACCCACAGGCGGGGGCACTCAGTGGGGATATCTGCAATTTCTCCTGCGGCGAGCCGCGTCCGCGACCTCGCCATCTACGATGCAGTGGCTCGGTCTGGTGTATGTCTACGAAACGACGGACGGATCAGCGCGGGGTCAGATTTCGCCCTTGCTGGGCGCCGTATGGCCTGAGAATCTGCCCGCATCGACCGTCGCCAACGCCTTGGAAGCGGAGCGTTTGGGAGATCCGTCCTGGACACCGCGGCGTGTCGACATCGAAGAGCCGGCGTCTGCCTTGTGACTGTGAAGGGAGTTGTTACTTTACCCCTCTTGCCCCCATCCAGGAGATCGTAGATGCTGAGCCCAGAGCAGGTCGCGTTCTATCAAGAGCACGGCTTTCTCCACATTCCCGAGGTCTTTAACGCAGAGGAAATCGATGCGTTGGACAGAGATCTGGAACAACTGGTGTCGGAATGGGCGATGACGAGTCCAGGATGGAGTGGGCCCTGGCGTCGTGCGTACATGGATGAGGCCACAGAGAAGTCATCGAAACTGACGGCGATGCATGACCTGCATCTGTATTCCCGTGCCTGGATGCATGCGGTGACCCATCCATCACTCACCAACGCGGTGGCCCAACTCATCGGCCCCAATGTCGAATTGCACCACTCGACGATGCACATCAAGCCGCCTTCCACCGGCCATCCCTTTCCTATGCACCAGGACCATCCGTTCTACATGCACGATGATGAGGGTTTCATCGATGTGCTGGTCCACCTGGACGACACATCCCATGAGAATGGGGAGATGCGGTTTCTCGCCGGTTCTCACAAGCAG
Source organism: Gemmatimonadota bacterium (assembly GCA_002712305.1). Lineage (GTDB taxonomy): Bacteria > Latescibacterota > UBA2968 > UBA8231 > UBA8231 > UBA12574. Next base: position 12,615 of record PATE01000126.1, read on the forward strand.
GGAGCCCTCGTTCATATCACCCAGACCGAAGATGGGCCCTGTACCCCGCACCTGCCGACGGACGAATACAGTCTCGACGATACCGTCGCCGTGCCGGCCAAGCGGGGCGATGTGGTGTTGTTCTGTATTCACACCATCCACGGTTCGCACATCAACAAGACGGATACAGCACGACGCATGGTCCGCGTCGGTTACCGCGATCCACACAATACGCAGACCGCCGGCCAGAGTCTGGGGCGTCCGGGTTTGATGGTGCAGGGCTACCGCTCGCGCCTCGATGGACAAGAGCTACTCAAGAACGTGTAGAAGCCAACTTGATCCCGCGGGCACTGCCGGTGGCGCGCCTCGCGGCGACACACAGCAAGGAGATACAGCGTCATGTCGAAGGCACAGCCGGTCCTTATCGCCGGTACGTGGCGGGATTCGAAGTCCGTCGGGTCTTTCGAACCAGACAATCCCCGCACTCGCCAGTCCACCGGCGAGACATACCCTGTCAGCGGACTCGAGGAGGTGGAAGAAGCCGTCGAGGCGGCAGCCACAGCATCCGAGCAATTGCAGGCGCACTACCCGGAAGGCGTCGCTCGTTTCCTCGAGGTGTTCGCAGACCGCATCGAAGCGCGTCGTGACGAGATCGTCGAAATGGCAGCCACAGAGACGGGATATCCCACCTCTCCGCGCCTCAATGACATCGAACTGCCCCGTACGACAGATCAGATCCGTCAGGCCGCCGCGGCAGCTCGCGATCGTGCGTGGTCCATGGCGACGATCGATTCGGCAAGTGGCGTTCGTTCCATGTTCGCCGCTTTGGAAGGGGGCGTCGCCGTTTTCGGGCCGAACAATTTCCCCCTCGCTTTCAACAGCATCGCCGGGGGAGACTTCGCTGCCGCCATCGCCGCCGGTTGCCCGGTGATTGCCAAGGCAAACTCCTCTCATCCGGGCACAACGCGGTTGCTGGCAGAAGAGGCCTTTGCGGCCCTCGCCGATGCTAGATTGCCACCGGCCACGGTACAACTCATCTACCGTACCGAGCACGATGTCGGCAAACGACTGGTAGGCCATCCACGAATCGGCGCCACCGGCTACACCGGTTCCCGCCACGCGGGTCTGACGCTGAAGGAAGCCGCCGACCTGGCTGGCAAGCCGATCTATCTCGAACTGAGTTCGGTGAATCCCGTCTACATTCTGCCCGGTGCTCTGCGCGAACGAAGCGACGCCATTGCTGAAGAGTTTCAGGCCTCCTGCCTGATGGGAACGGGACAGTTCTGCACCAATCCAGGCATCGTCGTGATGCTGAAGGGGGCCGACACGGATGCCTTCGTCCAGAGTGTCTCAGGGCGTTTCGATGATGCCGTCGTCGGTACATTGCTGGCTGCGGGTGTTGAATCGGGCATGACAGACAGTGTGGAGACCCTGGCCGGAGCGGGGGCCAAACTGATCACGGGTGGAAAAGCTGAGGCAGGAGAAGGTTTTAGTTACGCCAACACGCTGCTCACCGTGACGGGCAAGCAGTTTCTGACGAATCCCGAGACGCTGCAGACAGAAGCCTTTGGCAACGAATCTCTCTTCGTCATCGCATCCGATCTGGACGAGGCCATCGAGATCGCGAGACACTTTGAAGGAAACCTTACCGGCTGTGTCTATTCCGACACGGAAGGATCAGACGATGAGGCCTACGAGCGTATTGAGCCATTGCTGCGCCGAAAAGTCGGTCGCTTGCTGAACGACAAGATGCCAACCGGCGTCGCCGTGGTACCGTCCATGAACCACGGGGGCCCCTTTCCCGCCACGGGCCATCCTGGTTTTACGGCGGTAGGGATTCCCGCAAGTCTGCTACGGTTTACGATGCTGCAGTCCTTCGACAATGTTCGCCCGCATCGGTTGCCGGCACCGCTACAGGACGCGAATCCTCTGAACATTCAGCGGCTCGTCGACGGTACCTGGACAGACGCCGTTGTGGGCTGAGTCCACCCCCACAACGACTTACCAAAAAAACCCCCGACACCAGAGCTGGTGTCGGGGTTTTTCTTTGGAGGTTTGCTGGAGTCCGTTCGACGCTCAGGTCGGGCGATCTTAGTTTTCGGCGCGAATCCTAAGTCGATAGATCTTAGGAGACACACCTTCGCGCTTGCTGAAGACGCGGCTGAAATGCTGCACCGTCTGAAAGCCGGCTCGAACGGCGATCTCTGATACATCCAGTTCGGTGTTTTCCAGCAGTCGCTTGGCCAGATCGAGACGACAGGCATGCAGGAATTGGCGGAAAGACAGGCCTGTCTGCTCCTGAACACATGCGGACACGCGTTCGAGACTCACACCCAGACGATTGGCGACGTCTTTGCGAGATCCAATCTCGGTGGCATTCGTCTGAATGAACGCGACGATGGGATCCTCGGACACGGCCTTCTGCTGTCGGGCCAGGATATCCTGTAGCATGGCCTGCAGATCATCGGGACGAAAGGGCTTCTCGACAATGTCTCTCGCTCCGACCTTCATGGCCTTGACGGCGGTCGGTACATTGCCATACCCGGTGATCATGACAACGTCAGCTCGACATCCTTGCGCCTTGAGTCTGCGCAGGCATTCGATACCGTCCATCCCTGGCATCTTCAGGTCGAGAAGTACGACGCGATAGCTGTTCTGCGATGCGAGGGACAATGCTTCCTCGGCGAGGCCCGCCGTGTGGACCTCATGCCCATATGCCTGCAAGACACGAGAGCAGAACTCACGCAGCGAATCATCGTCGTCTACGACGAGAATCGGGCCGTCGTCGAGGGAGTCGCTGGTTATGGCAGTTGAGTGGTCGCTGGTCTGTGTCATCGTGGGCATTTTTCTTGAGGCCTCGTGCTTCACGAAACGTGTCTCGTGAGGCAGCGTCAACAAGCAAACTTCAAGCTGGCTTGTCATCGGTCACCGCGGTGGATCATCTCTGACAATAGCCAGTCTATATCGATCACGGTGTGTCACCGGTTACATCGTGCAAGCCAACAATGAGTGGAGGGAGATGACGGATTGAGTGACGGGTTCGAATACAGCGCGCGAGAGGCAAGACGAGTCACCCGCAAGGAAACGGGGATCGTCATTCCTGTCTATCTGCCGGCCGGCAATGAGCATGAACTCCAACTCGAGCTCTTGCTCGACAACGTCGAGTCCTGCCTCGGCGTCGTCGAGGACCCGAGCCAGGTCTGCCTGACTGCAGATGGGCCTGACTGTGGTGGGCCCGAGGTTGAAGATTTGTCACGACGATTTGGCGTTACGGCGACCGTCGGTGACTGCAATCGTGGAAAGCTCAGCGCCTTGCGGTGCGGTGTGGAGCGGATGACAGAATCTCCCTTGTCATGGCTGGCCGTCATCGACGCCGACGGAGATCACTTCGCCAACGAACTGATCAATCTCACGCGGGCAGCGCTGGCCGCACACGCTCGATTTGCCGCCGACCAGGTTCTCGTCATCGGACGTCGTGCCAGCCGACATCGTCCCATGGGTATGCTCCGCGGCGAGTTGGAGGAACTGGCGGATCGCATTCTGCTTGATGCCCTCAACTATGCCGCAGCCGTCTCGGGTAAGCCCCTGCCACTGCAAGGGACGACAAGTTTGGAAGAGTTTCCCGACTTCCACTCTGGCTTCAAACTCTTCAGTCGTTCGGCGGCGGAAGCCGTCTTTCTGAGGGAGCCAGATTTGTGCGATGTCTCCGAAGACGCCTATTTCCGCCATGGATGTGAGGCTGTGATGACGGTGGAAGCGGTCCTGGCCGGTGCTCAGTTGGTATCGGTTCAGCGGTCGACATTCAACGAGCAGCCCGTGTCCACGTTTGGGCAGCTGCAGCGAGAACGACTCGTGGCGGACAAGATGATCTGGCCCTGCCGTCGATTGGGTGTTCCGCCCTGCTTCGTCGAACAGTGGTTGCGTAACCACGTCCCTCGGTTGCTGCTGACCACCCTCGCTCCGCAAGGAAAACAGGAACTGCTGACGATCTGCAATCTCATGGCTGAAGCGTACCAGCTCCCACCCTTCACGCAAGACCTGATGGACGGGCCCCTGTTCGTGTGATGACGAAGAACGAGGACCAATACGGTATGATCGGGGATAGCGAGCGCATGAAGGCATTGCTGCGCCTGCTCGAACGAATCGCCAAGACACCTGCCACGATCATGCTTCAAGGGGAGAGTGGCACCGGAAAGGCGCTGCTGGCGGAGGCGATTCATCGCCAGCCCCTGGGCGGATGGGCCCTTCGTCACAGTGGCTTGAACAAGCATTCCGGCTTCTCTGATGGAGTCCGAAGTCTTCGGGCACGAGGCCGGAGCATTCACAGATGCCAGGCAACGCAAACAAGGCTTGATCGAATTGGGCGCCGGCGGGACGGTACTGCTCGACGAAATCAGCCTGCTGCCGGTGGAGCTGCAGGCCAAACTACTCGGAGTCCTCGAAACCCGTCGGTTTCGCCGACTAGGTGACACCGACGAACACGAGGTCGACAAGAGATTCCTTGCTGCCACAAACGAGGATCTGATGGAGGTGGTCGAGGCGGGTCGGCACACCCGGCGACGACGGCACACCTAGTGACGACGGCACACCCGGCGATGATGGCACACCGGTAATGTCGCCACTAGTGCGGGAGTTCCGGTGACGATCCCCTTCGGTGGTGAAACGGCGATGCTGCTTCTGCTGGTGGGAACTGGTGTCTATGTGGTTCGGCGGTCGCCCATCGCTTGGAGGGCGTCCCGCATCACCGCCTGCATCAGGCCGCGCATATAACCCAGCGCAAAGGCTCGTCCCTTCAGTCCCGGTGGTTCGTCACTCACGACCCGCGGTGTGTGATCGGGTGTCATGACCCCATCGAAACCGCATTCGTGGTAGGCGGCCATCGCCTCGTACATGTCACATCCCCCTCGTCGTGGAATCCCTCGTCGAATGAGGGGAAGGACCCGCGCACATTGCGGAAGTGGACGTAGACGATCTTATCCTGGGAAGCGAAACGACGGATCGCATCGACGGTTCGGTCTGCTCCCATCTCTGCCACGGTGCCCTGACAGAACTCGAGTCCATTGCTGGGACTGTCGATCTCTGAGCACGTCTGACCAGTAGCGTTCCGGAAAGTTCTCGATCCCGGCCAGCGTCAGTCCGAAGGACTCGATCCGCGCCATTCACAAACAGATGGGTCACACCCAACTGAACCGTTTACCGAAGATTGTCGTCGGTCAAGTGCTGCGGGGTCAATCCCAGTCCAGTTTCATGCTGTTATCAGCCTCTTGTCACAGCTGCACGAAAAGGTGAATCTCTCACACTCACTCGACATCCAATCGAGTGTCCCGTCGTCGACAACCGCGTGTCTCTCACAACCGAGAGAAGTCACGGCGGGAATCACAGCAGAGAATCCCAAACGAGAATCACGCCGCAATGAGTGAGTCCGAGCCCAAGATTATCGCCTATCTGAATCCCATGTGTCCGTGGACACACGGGGTTCTCGCCTTTCTCAAGTCAAACGAATTGCGCTTCGAGTTTCGCGATATCATGCGCGATCCGACGCAATACGAGGAAATGGTGAAGAAGTCCGGGCAGTACAGTTCGCCGTGCGTCGAGATCGATGGGCACATGCTGGCCGACGTCGGTGGCGATGAAGTGGAGGACTGGATGAGGCAGCAAGGCTACGTTTCGGGTTGAGCAGATACTCACCCTGATCAGCCCGCCCTTACTTGCTCAACCTTGGGCTTGAGGAGCCGTCAGGCCCGACCGTAGTGGGAGGCCTCAGGCGCCGTGTACCCGACCTCAAGATGCGGCGTCTCCAGTCGCTTGCTGCCCTGGTGACGCGACTGCAGGCAGCTTTCGAGGATGCCATTGACGATCATCGTTCGCTGAGCCGGGAACGGGGCGACCCCCGTCTGGAACATCTCGTCGATCTTGGCCGCAAAGCAGGCTGAATAGGTGACATTCGGCGTGGGTGTCAGGAAGAACTGGCACGACACCGGATCCTCTTCCCCTTTGAGCTTGGCGGCAAAGTTGTAATCGCCGATGGCGCCATTGATCATCAACAGCGTCGCCCGCAGTCCATCACGGAACTCAATCAGGTAGGCGACGGGCTTTTCGACCAGACGTCGTAGTTCGCCCGAACCCAACAGGTCCTGCGTGCGCCCGTCTTCCTTGGACAGACCCTGAGGAGAGTCGGATCGAGACAACGCCGCTTCTACCAGTCGCGTAGACCAACGCCCCTCATCGGCGGCGCGCCAGACGTCATCCCCCTCCAACATCTGCACTGCGGCCACGCCTGTTTCGCTTCCCGAACGTCGCTCGATCATACACTGCATCGCTTCCAGGGCGTGATAATCCATCGCGTCCGAGCCGCCCACGCCCAACATCATTGCTTCTTCGATCTGGCATCCATAGGGCAACTCGAGATCGGGGAGTCGGTACGTCACCGGTAGTGACGACCCCGCCAACAGCGGGAAATCGAGGCGTGCAGCATCCTCAACCATTTCCTGAGCCTTGGCGAAACTGTACGACAGGTGTTTGTCATTGTAGATCGCCACGGATCGACCGTCGGCCTCAAAGACCTCGACGCACTCTTTGAACAACTCATACCGGGGATACAGGATCTGGCCCAGTTCGTTGCTTGGGTAATCGCCGTGTTCGCCAATCAGGAGCACACCATCGACGGCCAATTCGTCGCCACCGCAACGGAGGGCCTCAGCGACGGTGGGATAGACGTCGAAGCCAAACTCACGGGCGCGATCATCGCTTTGGTCACCCACCGGTCTCTGGTCGACGTACATCGATACGACCTTGGTGTTTGGCATATTCCAGCGACCTTCATAGGGATATCCCACCATGAAGCGGTCGCAGAAGTGCTGCGCGTGGGACAGATAACGATAGACGGTGGCGACGACCGCCAGGCGTTTGGGGGCATCAGAGGATGGTTGTGGCACGTGCTGGGTCTCCGTTCAGTCGGTGAAATGGCCTGCGCTCACGTGCGCCAGTATGTGGACTCGGTGGGTGCATCATAGGTAACCTGCTCAAGATGCGGTGTCTCGATGCGTTTCTGGTCCTCGAACAGACTGTCTACGGCTGCAGCCGTGAGTCCCGTCGTCATGAGGGTTCGTTCAACGGGGTAGCTGGGCCTGCCGCTCAAGAACATCTGCTCCACATTGGCAACCTGTGGCGAAAAGAAGTTGGCCAGTGATGTGAAGGCTGGCGGCATGGGTAGATACATCTGTGTGGACAGCAATTCGTCCCTGGCCAGCTTGGCGGCGAAATTAAAGTCCTGCACGACACCATTCATGAGGATCATGGTCGTGCGCAGCCCGTCGACATGCTCGTAGTGGTAGGCGATCGGCTCTTCCGACAGCTTCATCATGTCATCGATCGTGGGAAACGCATCATTGAATCCTGGGCGCGCCTGCTTCAGCGTATGACTGCGACACAGACACGCTTCGAAAAGTTCCCGCGACCACAGTCGTTCGTGATGGGCCTGCCAGAAGCGGTCACCTTTGTAGGTCTCCAGCCAGCGCACACCCGCTTCGCCTCCCCCCCGCCGTTCAACCATACATTGGGCGGTCTCCAACCCGTGGAAATCGTAGGAATCCACGCCGCCATAACACACGCACATCGCTTCTTCGATGTCCGACCCTGTCGGCATGTCCACAGACGGAGTTCGCCAGGTCACCGGAAGGGATGAGCCGGCCATGAAGGCGAAGTCCAGTTCCTGGGAGATGTCATACATCTCCCGGGCCCAATCCCAGTTCCACGACAGATGTTTGTCATTGAAGATGGGTGCCGTCTTGCCCGTGGTACGATAGACGGACGTAATCTGCTTGAACATTTCGTAGCGGGGGTACTGGTGTTGACCCTTCTCGTTCCGATGGTATTTGCCGTGTTCGCCAACGAGCAGAACACCGTCCACGGCCAGATCGTTGCCGCCCAACGTCAGTGCGTCGGCGATGGTCGGCACTACCTGCATCTGTGGAAATCGTGCGGCCCGTTCATCGGTAAGGTCTCCCTCAGGCCGTTGATCGACGTAGAGTGAGACGACATCCATAGGTGGGCGATGGTGCCGGCCATTCCAACCGTATCCCTCAAGGAATCGGTCGACGATGTGCTGCCCGTGGGAGTACTTGCGATACTCGGTCACAATGGCGGCAATACGAGGTCGAGATGATGGGCTCATGTGCCTCCGCGTCCGGCGGTCGTTTCTTGTTGACGCTGCTTCGGATCAAATTGAACGGAGGTGCCAAGATAGCTCGTCGTCGGTATCGGCTCAATGTGATCGACACGCTTGTTTGACGATCGCCCGATGAGCGTGGACTTTCTGCATCCGGAAACTGATGATGTTGCCCACACCGACAAACTTCTACCATCTGTGGAGTTGCGTGGCCGGTCTTCTGCTGTGCACGGCCCCGCTCGTGGCGCAATGGCCAGGTGCCGACGTCCGCGGCGATTTCGACGGCAATGGCATCGTCGATATGAGCGATGTTCGCCAGCTGCGCGATGCCTTCGGATCCGATGACACTCTTTTCGATCTCAACGCCGATGGGGAGGTCGGATTCGGCGATTTCTTCGAGATGGCACAGTTGGTCGACCCCTCTAGGGTCATCGATCCGACGGCCGTTGAGCCGGCTCCATTGCCCTACAGGATCATCGAAACCTCACAGAGTCTCTCCCTGCACTTCGAGCAGTATTCGGTCACCCTCCAGCACGGGCGTCCCTTCGGACTCACCTCACTGCGCATGACCGGCCAACCGGGCGACTTTGTCCACTCCGAGTTGCCTTTGGCGGATTGGGAATGGTTCTGGTTCGATGTTCGCACGGGTCGCCGAGACGTCAAACTGCTGCAACCCACCTGGATCGCACCCCGGGTCGAGACCCATCCTGGTCACGCAGAGGTGACCTATCGACGACGGAATGTGCTGCTTGAGGGCATCGATCTGCGTGTGAGCTATCGGTTTTACGTGCAGCGCCCCGTCTTCCACGTGACCTACCAGATTGACAACGCCAGTAGGCAGACGATCTCCGAACCCTACGTCATGCTGGGGTTCCCTGGATTCCCGAACCAACCGATGATCACCGGTGTCAGCGATACCGAGCGACATCGCACCGCCCGATGGGGGAATTTCGGTGACGAAGCCCTCAGCGACGGGCGCACCGACTACCTGCTGCTGCGACACGACGCGGCGCGACGACCCCAGGGCATGCGGGGTGGTCTTGAAATGCATACACAGCAGGGCCTCTACACATTGACGACGTATTACCTGGCCGATTCACAGGTGCGGCGTGCGTACACGGCGCACACCAACAAGCCTCTGTATTTGACGAGCCACCTCTACGTGACCCTCGCCGATCTGCCACCTCAGCGCAGCCATCAGTTGCGGATTCACTACATCATGGCCGGGCCGCCGACACAATAGCCGGGCAGCAACCAGGGCAGAGCTGATCGCCTTGCCCGCACTGTTTGGCGTAGGTACCATAACCGACCCCGCATGGGCGCCTGCGCCCACTCCGTGTCTGACCCCAGGCGGGCTCCGACGCGAGAAACAAGAAAGCCCCAAGGACGAAGCTAAAATGATCAGCCTCCAAAGTGCCCTTTCGGCTCAGGCACGTCGCAATCGCAAGCTGCTTTCCGAGGCGTCCTACCTTGGACCATCGGTCAGTTCCAAAGTCGTACCCCTGCGCATCGATGTGAAGGGCCCTGCCAGTGCCGACCAGCTGGACGCTGTGGTTGGCCTTGGCGCTGAGGCAGCCTCGACGGCGATCTCGTCCCTGGCATCCCTGGCCAAGATCGGCGAACTCGATCATCTCGGTGGCGGTCTCGAACTCATCGATCCACTGCTTCTGTCGATGGCAGTCGCCGATGGCGAGTCGGTGGACTACACCATCGAACATGCCCACACCAGCATCGGCTACTACGCGGCGCTGGCCGCCTTCGGTTACGTCAAATCGAAAGATGTAGTCGAAGGTTTTCGGCGGGGTATCGACATTGCCGGACACGTCTCGTGGCTTCCTGGTGGAACCCAACTCAACGGCGGTCGTTTGGGTGTCATGATACCTGTCGCCGTGGGACAGGCCCTGGGACGGCGGGCCCGAAAAGGCGACGACGCGTGGGTGATCACGCACTGTGGCGATGCAGGTTGGATTTCAGGACAAGCACTCAACGGCTTCAACGGCGCCAGCGCCCACGGTGCGCCGATCACCTTCGTGATGCACCGCAATGGCATTCAGTTGTCGGGTACGACGCGCAGTGTCCTCGACCGCGATCCTCGACCGGTGGCCGAATCTCTGGGTATTCGTGTTCTCGAAATTCCCACGCTTCACGACATTCCGGCGCTGTATGAGGCCTATCGCGAGGCAGCACGTCTGGCGCGTGAGGGTACGCCCAATTTGATCTTCCCCACCGGATTTAAGTCGGTGGAAGGTCAGGTGATCGACTTGCAGTGGTTTGGAGAGCACTACGGCGTCTTGGCCGAAACCGAGGCAATGGCTGCGAAGAATGGGGTCTCCATGGGCAGACCCATCTGGGTGCCCGGGTCCCTGATGAGTTATCGCGACGTGGGTCCCATGCTGGAATGCCTCTTCCTCGTCAACGATCTACCCGGCGGAGAAGGCCACCACGATGGCCACATGAAGGGTCGTGACGAGAAGGAAGTCCTCAGCGGATCCATGTTCCAGGTGACCGATGCGCAGAAGTCGACCATCTCAAATCTGCGCAAAGCAAAGCGCTCGGTGACTCGCAGGGCGCGACCGGCTCCGGGGGCGCCCAACCTGAAACTCAGCGGCACCCAGACGGGGGCCGCCAAACTGCCGGCTGCCGGAGACTCCGCCAGTCCAAGAGCCGGATCTGAGGCTGGATACGCTGCCGTGGCTGCCGCACACAGCGAAGACGTTTTCATCGTCAGCTGTGACCTGGATGTCTCGACGAAACTGGCCAAAGCGTGCGGTCTCATCCCGGCCCAGAACCAGTTCGAGATGTCGATCGAAGAGCAAGCAGCGACGCTGGTCGCCGACGGACTGGCCATGAGTTCTGATCGCCCGCAACTCAACGTCGTTTCCACCTTCGCCGCGTTTTTTGAGGGAATTGCGCGTGAGGGATTCGACATGTGGCGATACCAGAGGAATCTGACGGGCGCCAATGAGGGTTTGAATGTCGCTTTCCATTTGTCCCACGTCGGAGCCTGTACGGGTCGTGATCATTTCTCCGGTTGGGGCCTGGATTGGATCAATGTGGCTCTCACCTACCTGCCCTATCTGCACCGTTTCTATGCACCCGCCGATGCACGAGCCGCCTATCTGGCGGTTGTGGATCTGGCGGCTCACTATGGCGGTCACGTCATCGGCATTCCCCGCGACAATCTGCCCGTGCTCAGCAAGCAGGATGACTCCGGTCCCTTGTGGGAGGCTACCGACGCCTGGCAGCCGGTGACGACCTATCGAACCCACGAAGGGGCTGAACATGCGATTCTGGCAATGGGCGCTCCGGCCTTCCTCGCCGGTGAAGCCGCCGCGACGCTGACGAAAAAGGGGCGACCCACCGATGTGCTCATCATCAATGGTCTGCCTCTGTCGGACAAAGAGCTGGAAACTCTGCTGGCCCCCTACGCCAACGGTGTCGTCACGGTGGAGGACGGATTTATCGGCACCGCTGCCACGGGTGTGCGCGGTTTCGCCGGTCTCGTCGCCTCCAAGGCGGCCGATGCCGCGTTGCCCGTCTCACACGTGGGTATCACCGATCCCACGGTGGCACCGTCCAATGGACACATGGAAACGTGGGCTCACTTTGGCATCACGACACAGGCTCTGACCAAGGCGGTTCAGGACCTGGGTTGAATCCGCGACATAGGTACGATTTTGCGACACGAATCAACGGAACATCAGACAGGAGCAAATGCTGTGAATCGAGTACGTGGAACTGCGATGGGATGTCTGCTGCTGCTGGCCAGCTGCGGCGGTGGCCCTGAGGGTGGCGGCGACGCGTCTGTGAACAAGGGGGTGTTGATGGATCCTCAAGGCGAGGAGATGACCAAGCAGGCCCCGGATACGTATCGAGTACGTTTCGAAACCAGTGCAGGTGATATTCAGATCGAGGTGGAACGATCCTTTTCACCACACGGTGCCGATCGATTCTACAACCTCGTGGCCAACGGGTTCTACGACGAATGTCGATTCTTCCGCATCGTCCCCAACTTCATCGTCCAGTGGGGGATGAGTCCCGATCCCGAAGTGACGGCGGTCTGGCAAGGAGCGACGATCCCCGATGATCCAGTCCAGATTTCGAACGACCGGGGCACGATCACTTTCGCGAAGACGAACTCGCCCAACTCGCGCACGACGCAGTTGTTCATCAATTTCGTCGACAATGCCCGGCTCGACGGGATGG
>PATE01000127.1 GCA_002712305.1 Gemmatimonadota bacterium
CTGGCGCAGTCGTAGCCCAAATGGGGTCCTTGGTCGCCTCCGAAAAAAAACCGGGCGCGCCGCTGCTGGCGCGCCCGGGATACCTCAAGGTCACTGGCGTATTAGGCCAGCAACACTGCCAGGTGGGAGACCACCTGGTCCTAACTCAAGTGGACGTTAGGTGGTCTCACCTCCTGCGGGTATACAACTACTCAAAGACCACCTCCTTTCATATCGGCGCTTCAAGTCATTACACCGGCCCGACAGCGGGTGGGCCGCCGCGATACAGGTGACTCTCTACGCTCGTCCACGGCCGTGCAGCACTTCACCGCATAAGCGGCGGGATTTACGGCCGGTAGCAAATGCTTGGGCCGATGATTTTCATCGACGCCTGAAATGTAGCCCGGTCGTGGAATCAGCGTCAAGTCAATTGTCGAAATTGATCATAACGAATAGTTTTTTCGACACTTGCAGATGAAGAATCGACTCTGGATCCTCCTGATCGCCCTGTTGAGTGGCGGCTGTTCTAACGACTCGGGCGATGCCGTCGTGATCTCGGCGGCCTCGAGTCTGACCTATGCCCTCGAGGATCTTGTCGGTGCATATCGTCAGGCGAATCCCTCAGCACCGCCGCTGCGCCTCAACTTCGGCGCCACCGGTGTACTCGCTCAGCAGATCCGCCAGGGCGCCCCCGTCGATCTGTTCGTCGCCGCCGATAGCCGCGAGTTCGACTCGTTGCGACTAGAGCAGTACCTGACTGACGATGAGATTCGCTTCGAGGGTCGCCTCGTCATCTGGTGTCGACAAAACGCAGCCTGTCCCGAGAACCTGGGTCAACTCGATCAGCCGGAGATCCGCCGTATCGCCATCGCCCATCCCGAAATCGCGCCCTATGGACAGGCAGCCGTGACGGCACTGCAAACCCTCGGATCGCACGATAGACTCGTCCCTCGGTTGATTCAGGGCCAGACGGCGCGAGCGGCCCTGCGCTATGCGGAAACCGGTGACGCCGATGTCGCCCTCACCGCGCAGTCGCTGGCCCAGTCTGTGGGCGGTCGTTGGACGGCCGTGGACGATGCGCTCTATCCGCCCATCGAACAGGGCATTGCCGTGGTGAAACCCTCATCTCAACCGGCGCAGCACTTTTTCGATTTCGTCGGGAGTCCAACAGGGCGCCAGATCCTCGACCATCACGGCTTCCACGGGGTGCGATGATCGACCCACTCTGGTTGTCGCTGAAGGTGACCGCTGTCGCCGCGATCCTCATCTTCACCATCGGCACCGCCCTCGCATTGTGGTTGGTGCGACACCAGCCCCGGGGGCGAACCGTGATCGAGACATTGATCATGCTCCCCTTGGTGTTGCCACCCTCGGTGGTGGGATACTATCTGCTCATCGTCCTCGGTCAGCAGGGCCCCATCGTCGGTTGGCTGGGCATTCAGACGCTCTTTTCTCCTGCCGCCGCCATCATTGCCGCCACTGTCGTCGGCCTGCCACTGATGGTGCAGGCGGCGCGCGCCGCGCTGGCCAGTGTGGATCCCGCCCTCGAGCAGGCGGCCAGAACCCTGGGCTGCAATGAGGCCATGGTCCTGTGGCGTGTATCCCTACCATTGGCTCGTCGTGGACTGCTCGCCGGCCTCGTATTGGGAACAACACGGGCCCTGGGAGAATTCGGCGCCACCCTGATGGTGGCCGGCAACATCCCCGGCCAAACGCAGACGCTCCCGCTGGCCATCTACGACGCGGTGCAGACCAACCAGCACGATCTGACGACCCAGATGGTCCTGCTCATGACCGGACTCGGCTTCGTCAGCCTCTGGGCGGTCCGTCGCTGGGAACCGAGCGTTGGACGCGCCAAGTGAACAGTTCATGAGTCGCCTTCAAGTACACGCCCATCGGCGCTCTGCAGATTTCGAACTCGACGTTGACTTCGACATCGATGGAGGCATCCTCGTTCTGTTCGGTCCGTCGGGAGCCGGCAAGACCTCGACGCTGAATGCCATCGCGGGACTGCATCCTCTGGACGACGGCAGAATCGTCGCCGACGGTACCGTCTACTACGACCGTGCTCAGGGCATCAACCTGCCGGCACGCCAGCGTCGCCTCGGGTACGTGTTTCAGAACTACGCCCTGTTCCCCCACCTGACCGTGCTCCAGAACATCGCCTTTGGCCTCGGTCGACACCGTGATCGATTTGAGCATGCCCGCCAGTGGTTGTCTCAGATGCACATGAAGGAGTTTGTCGATCGGTATCCCCACGAGCTTTCTGGGGGTCAGCAACAGCGGGTCGCACTGGCTCGTGCCCTGGCCCATCGCCCCCGGGTGCTGCTGCTCGACGAACCTTTCGCCGCCCTCGATCGCGTTCTGCGCGAACGATTGCAGGCCGAACTTCGACAGCTGCAGAAGGATCTGTCCCTCGTCGTGGTCTATGTGACCCACTCTCTCGACGACGCCTTCGCCGTGGGCGATCGCATCGCCGTACTCCAGGAGGGCAGAGTTCTGCAGCAAGGCCCCCTCGACGATGTCTTCCAGCGCCCACAGAGTGAACAGGTCGCCGAGATCCTCGGGATCCGCAATCTGTTCCGTGCGGACATTGTCGGCACGAACCTCGATTGGCTGGGACTGACGCTCCAGGCAGAGGTGACCGAGCGCGATAGCGGGAACGTGGCCGTGTACATTCAGCCCTCGGAAGTAAAGATCATTTACCCAGAAGCTCCGGTTGCCGAGGGTTTGCTCGGCAATCTGTTCGACGCCGAGATCATCACTCGGCAACGGCACGCCGCAGGCTGGTCCGTACGGGTTCGATTGAGCAACGAGCAGATGATCGAGATCCATCACGCCACGACGGCCTACAGCAAACTCGATCTCAGCACCGGCACCACAATCCGTGTCGCCTTGAGACGCGAGGCGCTGCAGATTCTTCGACGGGGTGACCCTGCCTCATAGAGGTGGGTTGAAGACGGTGCAACTCGGAATTCAGGGAGTGGGTGGGACTTGATCGAAGCCAGTGAAGGACGCGGCGAACGGGCGGACGACGTCGAACAACGAGACGTCGTGATCGTCGGTGCCGGCGTTTCGGGTCTCGCCACGGCGCACTTTCTGCGCAATCAGGGCGTCGACGGCGTACTGCTCATCGAAGGTGAAGAGCAGGCGGGCGGCACGATCCAGACGCGGCAACTGGATGGGTTCCTCTTCGAGCCCGGCCCGAACAGTATGCTCGACAACTCACCGGCCATGAAGCGATTGATCGGCCAGCTCGGACTCGACGATCGGGTCGCCGTCGCCGCCGACGCGGCCAAGAAACGCTACATCGTGCGCGATGGACGACTGCAGCCGCTGCCCATGAGCCCGCCGTCGCTGATCAAGAGCAGATTGTTCTCGTGGGGCACAAAGTTGCGCCTCGCCCGCGAGCCCTTCGTCTCCGCCGCACCGGCCGATGCCGAAGAAACGCTCGAGCAGTTCGTTCTGCGTCGTCTGGGCCGCGAGTTCCTGCAATACGCCATCGATCCTTTCGTGGCCGGCACCTTCGCCGGCCGTCCCGAAGACCTGTGCGTACGCACCGCCTTCCGCCGGCTGTGGGATCTCGAACAACATCATGGCAGCCTCATCCGCGGGGCCATGCAATTGGCCAAACAGCGCAAGGCTGCCGCCAAAGCGGCGGGCAATGCTTCTGGCGACGAAGGTGAGATTCAGGCGGGGCCGAGTGGCAAGATGCTCTCCTTCGAGGGCGGCCTACAGACCCTGATCCAATCCCTCGCCACGCCGTGCAGAGAGAATCTGCGCACTTCGCTGGCCTATCTCGGAGTGCGTCGCAGCGACTTCGGGTATCGCGTCACCAGCATGGACGTGGATGGAGCTCACGAGATAGATGCCCGTGTCGTGCTGCTGACCTTACCCGCTCACACGTATCCGTCGCTCGAATTCGACGACATCAACATGCCCCTCGATGAAATCGGTGCGATCCCTTACCCACCGGTGACAGCCGTGTTCTTCGGTTATCATCAACGTCCGACGGAGGAACCGCTCGATGGGTTTGGTTTCCTCACACCCCGGCTAGAGAGTCGGCGAATTCTCGGCACCCTCTGGAACTCGGTCGGGTTCCCCGATCGCGCCCCGGAAGGAGGTCTTGCCATGACCACTTATGTCGGCGGTATGCGACAGCCGGAGAACACGCAGTGGTCGGATGAAGAAATGGTCGACGTCGTCTTCGAGGAGTTGCGTGACCTGATGGGGATCCAACTCCGCCCCGATGTGGTGGCCGTACATCGTTGGACTCGGGCGATTCCTCAGTATGTGATGGGACATCGACAATTGATGGAGAAAGTCGATGCTGCCGAGGTCGAAGCCCCCGGTCTGTTTATCGGTGGCAACTTCCGCGGTGGGATTTCTCTCGGTGACTGTGTCACCCGCAGCGAGGAGTTGGCCGAGCAGATCGCGACATTCCTGCGCGACTGACACGCCCGCTCGCGTCTTATCGTGGCCCCGGAAGAAACCTTCCTGCGTCGAAACCCGTGGACACGCCGATGATCCACTGACGGCCGGCCGGGAAATTGCGTCCGCCCAGTGAAGTGCGAACCGCCCCTTCCACCCACGTGTCCCCACGAATACGAACAGCCACCGTCGGTGCCAGATAACTGATCCGTTTGATCAGTGTGGCGGAGCGGATTCCGAAGGTCTCGCCTTTCCCCGAGCGCAGCAGCTCGTATTTCAGCGCCATCGTTAACCACGATCGCGGCTGGGCACCGATCTCGGCATTCACCAGCCACTCATCACCCGGGTCTCGGTCAATCTCCTCGTTGATCTTCCGGATTCGATACCCGACGTCGATGTTGGCATAGGCAGGCAGCGGCCACAACGATCGACCCGCCTGCACGATCACATCGAAATCCCACTGACCTTCACCCACGGGGATCAGGCCCTCTTCATTGCGAAACTCGCCTGTGGGGATCTTGGCCCCCAGCTTCAGCGTGAGTAGCAGCGGCTTCTGCAGCAGACGCGTCTTGGCGAAAACCCGCATGTCGCTCCATCCCTTGTCGGACGGATCGTCGGAACGGGTGTCATCCTCGAAGGCCTGATCGAAATAGGGGACCTGTACACCCAGGTCGAACCAGTCCGTGACGCCGAGGAAACCCTCGATGAACAGGGCACGACTGTCGTATTCCCCATTGAATCGGTAGGGTCTGCGGGTACCGATCGAGTGCGTGCCAAAGGTGCCGTCATCTAACAGCACCGGTTCCGGTACATCGATATACCACTCCTGGGCCGTCTGACGGAACCAGGACACCTTCGTCCAGACCCGCCCCTTGGGCAGGGTCCAGGCGCCCGCATCCACCGGTGCGGGCGCTGCCATCAAGCCTGCGAGAAGGCATCGAAAGCCACTCACAAAAGCCCTGTTCGTTGCCGTTCGTCCCATCCCTGCGTTTCTTCTCTGTATGGATTGACGCGCTCAGCAGCGTATCACTTGCGTGTCTTTGCCTTTTGGATGCCCAAACCCTTTTGGGGGTTCGCAAGCAAGCATCCAGGATGGTCGACCTCTCTGGAGATTCGACCTCTCAGAGTCCTCACTCGCTCGCCACAGACTGAGGCGCCGTGCATCTGCTCACCCTCGGCCTCAACCATAATACAGCACCCGTCGAGGTGCGCGAGCGTCTGGCCTTCGCCGAGGGAGACCAGCCCGATTCGCTGCGCCGCCT
This sequence comes from Gemmatimonadota bacterium, assembly GCA_002712305.1. Classification (GTDB taxonomy): domain Bacteria; phylum Latescibacterota; class UBA2968; order UBA8231; family UBA8231; genus UBA12574. Next base: position 5,673 of record PATE01000127.1, read on the forward strand.
GCGGGAAAACTACGGTCTCGCCGAAGCGGCGATTCTATCGACGTGCAATCGTTCTGAGATCTACGCCGCCAGCGAGGAGACCCACTTCGACGGTGTGCAGGCGTATCTGAGCGAACACCACGCCCTCGAACTGGTGCACATCGAGCCTTGTCTCTATCGACATACCGACGCCGAGGCGGCGACGCATCTGTTTCGCGTCGCTTCCGGGATCGATTCTCTCGTCATCGGTGAGTCGCAAATTCTCAAGCAGGTCCGCGAGGCTTTGGAGATGTCACAAAGTACGGGATCGGCACGCCTGGTCATCAACGAGGTTTTCCAGCGTGCCCTGCACGTCGGCAAACGAGCCCGCTCCGAAACCGACATCGGCCGCGGACGGTTATCGGTGGCGACGGCGGCTGTCGAACTCGCCGGCCAGATTTTCGATCGCCTCGAAGATCGTCGCGCCCTGCTGCTCGGCGCCGGCGAGATGATGGAACTCACCGCCCAATACCTCGTGGAAGCAAATCTCACGCAGTTCACCGTGGCCAACCGCACCGTAGAACGCGCACAGGACCTGGCGAGTCGTTTTGATGGAGATGCCTTATCTCTCGACGATCTCGAACATCGACTGACCGATGCAGATATCGTCATCGCGTCGACGGCGGCCCCCGACTTCGTCATCACCGAGAGCGCCGTCCGCTCGGCCATGTCGGGGCGCCGGGGACGGCCGCTTTTTCTCATCGACATTGCCGTGCCCCGAGATATCGATCCCGCCATTCGTGATGTGGACAATATCTTCCTCTTCGACATCGACGATCTCGAGAGTGTCGTCGCCGCCAATCGCAGCGAGCGTGAAGATGAGATCCTGCGGGTCCAGTCCATCGTCGACGAAGAGTTGAACGAATTCCTGCACTGGTTCAACTCGCTGAGTGCCGGCCCCCTGATCAAGGCGCTGCGTCAGCAGGCCGCCGACCTGCAAGGGGACGAACTCGGGCGCTGGCAGGGCAAACTCGCCCATCTGAGCGAGGACGATCGAAAACTCGTCGAAACAATCCTGCGCGGATACGCTAACAAGCTGCTGCACCAGCCGCTGTTGCAGATCCGTAACCTGGCCAATCGCGAAGACGGCTATGTCCGCCTCGACACGGTTCGTCGACTCTTTCACCTCGACGACACTGTCGACGACGAGGAGACGTCATGACCACAAGTTGTCTCATCGTTCTGGGTATTTCTCTGCTGCTGTATCTCACCGCATCGCTGCTGATGCAGATCCGGCTCTGGTGGGCTCATGCCAGCGCTCAACAGTGGAGCCACCGAGTGCTGATCACGGGCGTCGTCGTCCACATCGTCGGCATCGGCCTTCACGTCGGTTTCTCAGGTCAGTCACTCCTCGGGCACATGACTTCCGTCATTTCGCTGGTGGTCGTCGCTTTTCTCATCGTTGGACTGTGGATCGAACAGCGAACATCGGTTCGCAACCTGACCCTCTTCCTCGCACCGATCGCCTTCCTCGGCCTGCTCTATCCCCTGTTGATGCCCGTGCGCTTCGAAGATGCAGGGTCGATGCTGGTGCGATATCCCTGGCTGGGCGTGCACGTCTTCGTCACCCTTTTGGGTCACGTTGGTTTCGCCCTCTCCTTCCTCGGTGCCGCCGTGTATCTGCTGCAGCGTCGTGCCCTGAAGCGTGGCCGGCTGAATCACTACCTGCCCGCCCTCGACTCGGCCAGTCAGGTCACCTTCTACAGCGCCGGTGGCGGGTTCTTCTTCTTCACGATCGGACTGGGCATGGGCGCTATCTGGCTTTTCGGTGCCCCAGGCGAATATCTGGGGGGTACGGACACGAAGATCATCCTCGCCATTCCGACATGGATCGGCTTCGCCCTCTACCTGTATGCGCGAGGCGTACGCCGAATGCATGGCAGCCGCCTCAAGTGGGTCGTCATCTTCGCCTTCAGCGTCGCAGTCGCCAACTACCTGCTGGTCCCCCACCGTTTCGACATGGAAGAGGGCACCCCCCACACGGAAAGTGCCCTCGGAATGCCAACTGCTGTAGAGGCACCGCTCGAAACCAGCTAGCCTGGCCCGACACTTCGTGAAGTAGCTTACCCCCCCTCTAGTGAGCGGTCCAACTAAGGGGATGTTTCGCGCAGCAAACTCCAATGATTCGCTTTAGCGAATCACAACTTCCCGGCCCTTCTCGGCCGACGCGTAGATTCCGTCCAACATCTTCTGCACCATGAGTCCATCCTCAGCGGGGGCCATGGTGGGCGTGTTGTAGAGACAGTGTTCGACGAAGTTGCGCATCTTCATGCCGAAGGCATCCGCATTGGGGCCCGATGGCAGCCAGTTGGGCTCGGCGTTCATCATGTAGCCCCCGTCGTCGCTGAACAGTCCGGGCGGATCCCAGTTGGCCCCCGCTTTCTCGCCCATGAGGGTGAAGTTCCACACACCCTTCTCGATGTGAGCTGCGAAGGAAGCCTCGATGCTGATGATGGCGCCATTGTCGAAACGAATCTGGCCGATGGCGAGATCTTCTACCGTGTAGTTCTTGTGGTCCCAGTTGGGCCACTGCGAAACGACATCCGATTTCCGATCACCGAGATACGTGAACGTGCTGCCACTGGCGGCCACCGGTTTCGGCGATCCCATGACGAAGTGAGTCATCTCGAGGGCATGGACGCCGATATCGATGAGCGGACCACCGCCCTGTAGGTCCTTTCGACCGAAGACACCCCAGTTCGGAATGCCACGGCGGCGCAGGGCCTGAATCCGTCCGTACACGACCTTGCCCATCCGTCCCGCATCGACGGCGTCCTTGATGAACTTCGTCTTCGCATCGTAGCGATACTGAAACCCGATGACGAGCTTGCGACGAGCCGACTTGGCGGCGTTGATCATCTTCTGCGCCTCGCCGGCGGTCATGGCCATCGGCTTCTCGACCAGGACGTGAGCGCCTGCTTTCGACGCCGCGATCGAAGCAACCGCATGTAATCCATTCGGCGTACAGACACTCACCGCATCCGGTTTCACATCGCGCAGCATTTTGCGATAGTCAGTGAAGGCACCGTCGATGCCATACTCTTCCTGTCGCGATGCCATGCTATCTTTGGAGATATCGGCGACGGCAACCATGTCCACGTCGTCCATCTCCGACAGATATCTCATGTGCGCACCGGCGATGCCTCCAGAGCCGATAAACGCGATGCGCAGCTTCTTCTCCCGACTACTCCCCTTCGCCATCTTCTGCCTCTCTACGTTGTGAAATGGACGCCCCTCTGGCGTCCGATGTAGATCGACTTTCACTCATCAGCAAGCGCCTCGTTGTGCAGATCTCGAACACGCGCGGCCAGCAGAGCCCAGGCGTCATCGGCGTCGTAGATCGTCTCGACGAGGGCGAGAATCTGATCGGGAACCGTTCCCCCTGGAACGGGGATGTGAATCTTCTCGAATCCTCGACTCACCAGACCGGCAGCAGCGGCAGGATCGTCGCGCAGCAGCGCTTTGATCGCCGCCACGGCACCCATTAGCGCGCTGTGTGTCTGCGACCAGGGCTGATCGACCGGTTGGGGTGAACGCAGCATGGAGTCTCCTTCGGCCTGGATCTCCAGGTAGACCCGCCAGAAGAGTGGATCCTCGGCAAAGCGGACGAAAACCAACCGCCGTCTCAGATCATCGACCTCCGGATCCCAGCGCAGCGATTCGATCCGGTCGATCGAGCCGAGGGTGTGTGCCAGTTCGTCACACGCGGGACCAAATCGCGCCGCAGCCACGTGCCATACCAGGTCGATGTCCGAATAGAGATCTGCCTCGTCGCGCGCCAGCGATCCACGCAACTCCACGCGGCTTGAGTCGCATGCAGCGGTCAGCGTGGATTGCAGTTGCTCAAGCCGCCGGGATCTGCCGACAGCATCTAGATGTAGCGCCATTCGGCCTCAGCTCGCCTGAGGAACTCTGATCGTCAGCGAAGAACCCGCCTTGAGTCGACGCATTCGCGGCAACCGAACCTCCCCCCACTTCTTCAACACGAGATCACGCACCTCCAACTCACCCCCAAGAATCTTCAAGGTCCACTCCATCGATGCACCCCGACGTTGTAGTTGGGCTGATCCCCAGGCATGACCCGTGGAGACAAACCATCGACCGGGTCGCGCGGCCATGCGCAATCGCCGCTGTATAGCGTGGTAGTGGAATCCCGTCCATGCCAGATGCGCAGACCAGGCGATCATGGCCCGTGCGTAGTGGTGACCACACTCGGCTTCGTCAAAGGGATTGCGCTTGCGCCCATCGTAGCGATCGCGAATATCGGCGATGTGCCGCAGACCTGCCGCCTCCTGTCCCTCATATAACATGCCAATTGCGGCCGTGTATTCGAATCCCGTCATCACTTCTGTGAAGTAAGGGAAGGGATTGTCAGGGCGTTGGTCCGGATAACTGGCCATCAGCAGCGCCGCCTCGTCTCCAAGGGCGTAGGATCGCAGCACGTTGAAGTGACCTTGTAGCGTGGAACGCCCGTTGTGTTTGGAGATACTGCGCAGCGTCTTGCGCACGTTGCTTCGGTCGAGCAGGTATCCCAGATCGCAGACGTGCGCCAGAAGCTGGCCAATCAGCTGATCCACCAGGCAACCCGAGGCCAGTTGATAATCTGGATTGCGCACGTCGGCGGCCCCTGCGCCGAGTCGAAGAGCTGGGGCTACGTCGGCCGCCCGGCGAGGCGGTCGCACCTCATGTTCGTAGTACTCGCCATTGAACAGGTGTTCGTCGATCCATTCTCGGCCACGTTCGTAGAGGGTGCCACAGTGCGAGGCGAATTCATCCTCCCCGAGGCAACGCGCCATCTGCTCCGCCGCCCGCAGCGCTGCCAGATACCACGCACCCATCTGCGGATTCGGACCGAAATACTCCACGTCCATCGTATTGTGCTGGCAGCCCTCCATGACGCCATCCTGATCGGCATCCCAGCCACCCGGAATCCAGCAGAATTCCAACGCGCGCCGAACATGCGGCCATAAGCGTCGCAGCCACTCGTCATCGCCACACAGCTGCCATTCGCGATACACCTTGACGATGCAACCCATCTGGCCGTCGGCGGCTCCCTTGCCGAACTGCTGCGCTCGAGACAGGGGCAGGTGGACCCGAAAACTCATCAGTCCATCGTCTCCCGTGGCGTGCTCGAACTCGACTTCTCGCATTCCACGAGCCAGATCGCCGAAGAGGAAGGCCAGACTCTGTTCGTAGTTCCACACATGCGTACACGATCCGAGGCAGCAGCCGCTACGGTCGAGATACCCTTCGAAGCCATACAGATAGCCGTCGGGCGTGCGGAAGCAGGTCTGCGTCCGCAACGTGCTCAGGTTGAACAGGGCCGCTTCCTTCACGACGGGCGGCAGATCACTGCCGCAGAAGGCATCCACGAATTGCACGGTCCGGCGCTCGAGGTCGGCAAGCTGTGGTAACGTGCGCCGCGCCACGTCCCAGGCATTGGCGAAACGCTCGGTGTATTCGTTACCGATCAGATCATCGCTGGCCTGGCAGCCGTCTTCGTCCTCACCACAGGGCGTCCAGGAAACGCGGTTTGGAAAGTGCCACGCCAACAGAAACGTGATCGATCGTCGACCACCAGCGGGCACACGCGTCTCAGCCGCCAGCGATGCGATCGGCATCGGCTCGTTCCCCGCCCTTCGATCGTTGAGACGACCGTCACCGTGGAAGTCATCCCAGAAGTCGAGGACCGACGTGCCCCAACCGGCTTGTTTCCACGCCAGGCGGGAGGTCGTCGATTTGGCCGTCGTGGCCAGCGCCAGACTCCCCCACTGAGGGCTGCTCTTGTCGACACCGGTCGAGTCCATCAGGATGCCCTGCGTGCCCCCGGCCTTGCGGCGGCGATTGCGGTTCTTCACGCACTCCCCGTCGGTCCCATCGTGGCCTACGAAGTTTGGCACCGACAGACAGACAGAAGCGCGCACGGCGCGTGTGCCGGGATTCTCCAGCACGCACCGTACCACCGCGACGGGCAGAGAGGACGATTCCACATCGGCGGGAACAAAGGGATTGAACGCCTCGAGCCGCACGCGCAGGGGAACGTCCGGATCGCGCAGATGCACCTGACCGAGGGGATACGCCGTGTCGAAACGAGCGTGGCCAAAACGTGGCATCCCATGATTGGGCGCCACCGATCCAAAGTCACCCTGAATCTCGTGCGCCGGCACGGGACCCTCTAGCAGGCGAGTGACGGCGTCGCCTCCTGCGGGTTGGGCACGCAGGCAGAGAAAGGGCGCGCCACTGAACCGGGGGCCCGGGACAAACCCCTTGGCAGGCCGGTTCATCACTTCCCAGTCGGTCAGATTCCCTCGACCACCAAGGGAGACCGTGCCAGTGCCAATACCTCCCAGCGGCAGGGCGATTCTCTGCAGGTGCTCACCCTCATAGGATCGCAGGACCGGCCAGCTCTTTGCCGTCATTCCAGCCTCTCCAGAAACAGACTCTCAAAAAAAAAGCCCCTCCGATATTCGGGGGACTAGAAGGAACACCGAAGCGTCCGAGCGGACGGCGAGTGCTATTTGTTCAGCGCATCAGCGCGTTTGCTCAGGTCGTCGGCGCGTTTCTTCAGTTCAGCCGCTTCCGCCTTCAGGTCTTTCGCCTGCTGCGCCATGGCCTCCCATTCGGCCTTGGCCTCGTCGGCTTCCTTCTGTAGCTCGTCGTAGGTCTCTTTCAGAGACGCCGCTCTCTCCGCAGCGCGATCAGCCGTGTCGGACATCTTGCTCGCCTGATCGGACAAGACATCTGCCTGTGCCGCGACTTCCTGTCCCACAGGTTCACTGTCGCCCAGGCCGATCAGATCGCAGGCGCTCAGCCCCCATACGGCAGTTAGTGCGAGCAGGATGTGAGGACGTCGTATCATGGAGCAGCATTGTACGCCACCCTGTGCAGAGCGGCAACCCGCCCGTGCCTGCGGGCAGCCCTGGCACCGATTCAGGCTGGCAGGGCGGCAACGACGTCCTTCGGAAGCGCTTGCCCAATCCATCGACCACGCACGATAATCCCCATGCCTTTGAGGCCCTTGGCACACCGCCATTCGCGTAGAGCTCCGGCACCTTACCCAGGAAACTCATGAGAATCCTCTACCTCGATCTTGACGCCCTGAATCCCAGCCATCTGTCGTGCTACGGCTATCATCGACAGACCAGTCCCACCATCGATGACGTCGCCGCCGAGGGGCTTCTCTGCAACAACGTGTATACCTGTGACGCGCCCTGTCTTCCCTCGCGTACTGCGTTCTATCAGGGACGGTATGGTATTCAGACCGGCGTCGTGGGCCACGGTGGAACGGCGGCCGATCCGAAGCGACAGGGAAGATTGCGCGGCTTCCGATCGCAGCAGGAGGAGGCGTCCTATCCACGTCAGATGCAGAAGGCCGGGCTGCACACGGCCATGATCTCTCCTTTCGGGCAACGCCATGCAGCCCATCAGTTCTATGCCGGTTTCAACGAGATGCACAACACCGGCCAGGGGGGCATGGAGCCCGTCGAAGTGGTACAGCCTGTCGTGGATCGTTGGCTTGATCAACACGCCGCCGAGGACAACTGGTATCTGCACGTCAACTACTGGGACATCCACACGCCTTATCGCACGCCTGACGACTATGGAAATCCCTTCGCCGACGACCCCGTGGACGATTTCTTCACCGATCAGATCATCGACCAGCACGTGCAACGATACGGCCCGCACTCGGCGCAGGACCTCGGCATGTACTCGGACAACGACACGGAACGGTTTCCGCGTCTGCCCTTGCGCATCACCGACCGAAGCTCACTCAAGCAGTGGATGGATGGCTATGACGTGGCCGTGCGGTATGTGGATGACCAGATCGCCAGAATCATCGGCAAGTTGAAGGCAGCCGGTGTCTACGAGGAGACAGCCATCATCATCTCTGCCGACCACGGAGAAAACCAGGGCGAACTCGGGATCTACGGCGAACACGGAACCGCTGATGTGGGCACCTGCCACATCCCCATGGTGATCAAGTGGCCCGGAGGCGCCGTGGGTAAGGTGGACGACCAGTTCCACTACAATCTGGACTGGGCTCCCACCTGTATGGAGATGCTGGATGCGAAACAGCCCATCCCCGAACTGTGGGATGGCCAGTCCTACGCACCCACTGTGCGCTCAGGCAACGGACCTGGTCGTGAAGAGTTGATCATCAGCCAGTGCTGCCACGTCTGCCAGCGTGGTGTGCGCTTCGACAAGTGGATGTATATCCGCACCTATTGTGACGGTTTCCATCCCTTCGCAGACGAAATGCTCTTTGATATCGAGGCAGACCCCTTCGAGCAGAATAATGTGGCCGACCAATATCCTGAGATTGTGCGCGATGCGGCCTACCGGTTGACGAACTGGCACGATGCGCAGATGCAGAAGATGGCCATCCACTGCAGCGATTCGGTCGATCCCCTGTGGACGGTGATGCGGGAGGGAGGGCCCAATCACGCGACCTTCGAACCAGGGCGATCGCCGCTGCCGAAATACCTCGAACGTCTCGGAGCGACAGGGCGCGCGGCAGGGGCGGCCGAGCTGCGCTTGAAATATCCGGATCTCGCCTGAGACGAGCGGCATCGCCAGTCATCATCTGGCGTCGCGACTCGGTGAACGCGAAGTCTCAGTGGGAAGCGGCGTCCGCGGCGCTACCAGTCGGCGACACTGCCGTCCGATTCGTAGAAATACTCGCCGCCCAGCTCTTCCGTGTACTCGGTGTGTTGTGTCACCGCCGACTCGTCGATCTCGAAACCGAGGCCGGGCTTGGAAGGCAGATCGATGTGGCCATCCACGACCTCCCAATCCTGCTGGAACAACCCACCGCCAAGGCCCTGGTCGATCTGTTCCTGGGCGAGAAAGTTTGGCACCACCGCATCCACGTGGAGAGAGGCTGAGAACGCGACGGGGCCGATGGCGCAGTGGGGCAGGATGTGCATGTAATACACCTCCGCCATGTTGGCGATCTTCTTCAACTCTGTGATGCCACCTGCATGAGATGTATCCGGCTGCAGATACGCGGCGGCCTGTTTCTCGATCACTTCCCGAAAACCCCAACGCGTAAGCAGCCGTTCACCCGTGGCGATGGGAAAACTCACCTTGTCTGCCACCTGCTTCAAGGCATCCACATTCTCTTGGGGAACGGGCTCCTCCACGAACATGGGACGCATCCCCTTCAATTCGTGACAGACTTCAACAGCCATGGCGGGTGTCATCTTGCCGTGGAAGTCAAAAGCAAGCTCTACATCAGGGCCCACCCACTCGCGCATCAGAAACGCGCGCTCCACGAACTCGTCGATCATCGACGGTGGTTCGTGGGCTCTCCACTTGCCACCGGGACCGGACTTGAAGGCCGTGTAGTTGCCTTTGCTCATCAACATGTCGAGCCGTTCGCGAGCGGATGCCTTAACCTCGTCCGACAGCGAGCCGATGCCCCAGTGGGCGTACACGCGAATCCGGTCGCGCACGGCCCCGCCCAGCAGGGCATGCGTCGGTACGCCGTAGTGTTTGCCGGAGATGTCCCACAGGGCCTGGTCGATTCCTGACAGGGCCGTCATCAGCACATTCCCGCCTCGAAAGAAGGCCGAGCGATACACATGCTGCCAGTGATGCTCGATACGCAGGGGGTCTTTGCCGATGAAGTACTGGGCCAGCTCCTCCACGGCGGCCACCACCGACGCCGGTTTGCCTTCCAACGTGGTCTCGCCCCAACCGACCAGACCATTGTCGGTGGTGATCTTCACCAGGCGCACACGCGGCAACGGGAAAAACTGCTCGATGGTGGCAATCTTCATCGTCTGTTCTCGCTTCAAGGATGGAGGGAGGATTCGGCTGAGACGCGACGTTTCACACTCGCCCAACGTTCGTCGGAAATGGCGGTCACGGCGCTGGGTAACAGCGTACCTGGCGGTGCCACCGTCAAGTGTGCCTGATACGTTTCTTCCGTGGGCGGTGCGGCCAACGATGGCTCCGGCGAAACTCGATCGAGGCGGATCGTGAATCCGGCGACCTTGCCCAGTGGCGGAACGGCCTCCCGTTCGGGCAGCCGCAGGACGAGGGAGGTGCTGTCAGACCCCTTACTTACATGCAGACGCAGTTCGATCTCACCTGCCCAGACGCACACCGCGTCAGTCGGGCACCGTGAGTCCGTCACCACCTCGTCCCAGCGCAACGTCAGGGCGTTCCCGTCAGACCACGTGAGCACTTCAGGCTAATTCAACGGCAGATCAATCGTCTCAGGCTGGGCCATCACGGCCGTGGCCATGAGCAGCAGGATCGTGAAACCTCTCATCTTGTCGTCTCCATCATAGTCGTCTATACGTAAGGGTCAGTCCTGTAACACCACCAGAACGTCAAAGTGTCCCAAGGACCCTTTCCGCCAGCGGAGGCCCCGCCGTGAAAATCACCGACATCCGAGCCGTCAAACTCCAGATGCCGAACACGACCCGCTCGTCGTCTCCGGCCGCCGCTTCCGTCACCTCTCCGCAGCATGCGGCAGGTCACCCGGCGTCGACGCCAAAGACGCCGCCACGTCGTACAGGTTGGGCCGAAGACGCAGAGGTGGCCAACCCCATGTCTCGATATCCCCATGTGAAGCGGCATCGCAGCATGTGGCTGCCAAAGGATTGGGGGGCCGTCTGGTGCAAGGTCACCCTCGAGGACGGCACGTGGGGCGTGGGTTCCACGGCCCACGGGCGACCCGTGGCGGCCGTTATCGATGACCATCTCGCTCCGCAGTTGATCGGCCAGGATGTGATGGCCGGGGAGAAGCTGGCGGACATGATGTTCCGCCTGACCAAACCCTATGGCACGGTCGGTCTGGCTTCCTATGCGATCAGCGCCGTCGATCTGGCCCTGTGGGATGCTCGCGGCAAGGCCCTTCAGAAGCCGGTGTATGAATTGCTCGGAGGGCCACAGAAGGAAGCGTTGCCCTGTTATGCGACCGGCAATGATGTGGACTGGTATCGCGAACTCGGCTTCAAGGCCTTCAAACTTGCCTGCCCCTACGGACCGGCTGACGGCCTCGACGGTCTGAAGAAGAACGAAGACTTCATCGCCCGCGCACGCGAGCAGATCGGCGCGGATTCTGAACTGATGCTCGACTGCTGGATGGCCTTTGATGTGGAGTACACGGTGCGCCTCGCCGAGCGCCTGCGTCCATACGGCCTGAAGTGGATGGAGGAGTGTCTGCTGTCAGAAGACCTTGATGCGCATCTGGCGCTGCGCCAGAGACTGCCCTGGCAGGGCTTGGCCACGGGCGAACACTGGTATACGCACATGCCTTTCCAGTGGGCCTGTGCGCACCGGGCCGTCGACATCCTGCAGCCCGATCTAACCTGGGTTGGTGGCTTGAGCACGTGTGTGAAGATCGCTGCATCGGCCGATGCGGCGGGCATCACCGTCTTGCCTCATGGCGGCGGAGGTACCGCCTTCGGTCAACACTTCACCATGGCCATGGGATGTTCGCCGTTGGCGGAGTACTTCATCGGTTCTCCACCGGGCGTCCCCCTCGAAGAGTTACCCGGCTTGCCTGGGGTAGCGATCGCGAAGGACGGGGTCGTCATCCCCAGCGACGCCCCCGGCTTCGGCCTTCAGGTCGACGAAGGCTGGCTGGAACCCTTCTTCGCCTAATCAGTACCGGACAGAATCTGCACAGATTCGGCGTCCGCCTCGATCTGTGGCCATTCCCAGAGCATGGGGATGTACTCCAGCGCCGCCCAACGAGCGGCCTGATCGACGTAGTGCGGGCTCGCCGGATGACCAGAGGCGCCCAGGGGCACGATCCACCTGCTCTGGACCCAGTCCGATGGATCCATCACATAACGATTGACCGAAGCCGTCGTCACGACGTACGAATTCAGCCCATAGTTGCCCGAAAGCGGCGTGTCTCCATCTCCGTGGACCGGACGCGGATCCGGATCGAGATCCATCGAGGCATCGGGAAACACCACCGACAGAGGATGCCGATGCTGCGTGTGATGCAGCCGCCCCCACTGCCACTGCGACACGTCGTCTCCGAGCCGCTCTGACAATTCTACAAGGGCTGCGTCGAAGGCGGCATTCAACAGATCATCCCAGCTTCGATCGGGCGGCAGCAGTTGAGTGCCCTCTGTCTCGCCGGCCAGGGCGCGATGCATCGCCTGCAGAACGAGGCGCTCATGCGTTTCGCCACCGACTTCCCCGCTGAGAATGCCCTCGGCGGCAGCACCGCCGACACGAATCAACAGCCTCCGCGTCAGTGCGCGGCGGGCCACGGCATAGATCGTCGGCGCCACCTGGTCGTGGTCCATTCGCAGATCCCATGCTCGCAGAACCTTCAGCGCTTGTACACGCTGCTGCGGCGGAATCTCTCCGCCGGCCCTCGTCAGATCTGGCACTGCGGCCAGCAGGCGTTCCATGAAAACCTGAGCCGGCAGGGACAGACGTTCTGCGTGCACTCCGGCCATGTCGTCGACGGTGGCCGAACCGTCATCAAGCGCCAACAGTCGGTCACGCACGCGGCAAGCACGATAGTCGGAGGGGAAATACAACCCCACGAAATAGGGATACTCCGCCCCGGCGACACGCTGGTTGCAGGTAACCGCCCAGCCCACGTCCGGGTCGATGGCCTGCGGCAACTCGTCTGCAGGAATAATTCCCTGCCAGTCGTGTTCTCCCGTCCAGCCGGGCACGACGGCCCAGCCATTGGCCGAGCCACGGATGGGAATTCGCCCCTCGTGCAGATAACCGAAGTGACCGCCCGTATCGGCGACGCCATAGTTGTTGACGCGGTCATTCCAGTTGCGAAAGGCATGATGGAGCGAGTCGATGGAATCGGCATGCATCGCATCCCGCGCCGCATCGAGCCACAACGTGCCTTCGATGAGACCGGGATCGCAGATCGCCACGCCCCACCCGGAACGGGTGTCTCCGGCGATAACCGGACCGTGATCGGTGACGGTCACATTCAACTGCACATCATCGCCGTCTCGCACGCGGAGGGTTTCAGCAAAGACCTGCGTGGCGCGCCAACCATCGGACACGGCCACCTCGCGTCCATCGTCACGGAATCGCTCGAGATACAGATCCTGCGTGTCCGCTGAACCGTGGGTCATGCCCCAGGCGACGTGTTCGTTGTGGCAGAAATGCAGGGCACCGGGCACACCGGGCACTGAATGCCCGATCACGTTGAAGGCGGGGCAGGCCAGGTGGACCTGGTAGTAGACATTGGGTGTATCGAGGGCGCGATGAGAGTCTCCCCCGACCAGAGGTTGACCCGACGCGGTGCGTGCGCCCGAGATCGACCAGCCATTCGAACCCGAATCCCCATCGGCCGGCAGCGCCCCTGGCGACAGCAAATCTGGATCGACCGACAGTTCAGACAGTGCGTCGTGCGCCGCTTCGAGAATCGCTCGTCCATCCAGAGGAGGGCCGTCGTATTCGGCCGCCGGAGGTACCGACAACAGCTGTCCCGGTGCTGATCCCTCACCGACGAGCGCCAACACTTCGTCGACACCGGCTTTCAACAGCCAGCGACTGCGCCAGAGTTTGGGTTCGAAGGTGCCCAGCAGCGAGTTACGAATCTTGTAGACGGCCACGCAGTGCCAGGCCTCCCACGGTTCGGGTGATTCACCGAGTAGCGTGTATTCGATCGGCAGGGCTGCAGTCGATTCGATGAAGGCATTCACACCCGCCGTGTAGGCGTCGACCATCGAACGCGCCGCGTCACTGCAGGCCTCCAGATCGAGCAGCGCCGTGCGCGCCATTCCCGCCGAGCGCAGCAGACGATCGCGCGCCAGACCCCGCGCACCGACCCATTCCGACCAACGCCCGAGAGCCTGATGCCGATCGGCATCCATGTGCCAGAGTCGATCCTGCGCCGTGGCAAAACCCTGCGCGAAGTAGAGATCGGACTCGTTTCCCGCTCGAATGTGCGGAATCCCCCACGCATCTCGATGAATCGTCGCTTCTCCTTCAAGGGCGTCGAAGCGCTGAGGTGTGGTCACATCGGGCAGAGCGGATTGCAGTTGATCGTCGTTCATGGGATCCCCGGAGTCAGTGTGTCGGCAGGACCAGTGTAGGCAATGTGTCGAAATCGGACGAGTCTGCGTGGCAATCGTTGCATGTCATTCTCACCCATGGCGAAAAACTCGGGTAACCGATGCACCTGAATTTGGGTCTGTCCATATGAAGGCACTTCACATGATCCTCTGCACAAGGTGAGCACATCGTGAACAAGCAGCTGGACATCCAGTTCGGCGAGGCTGACGGGCGACCCCTGAAACTGGATGCGTTGGCTCCAACCCATGTTGATGGACCCTTTCCGACGGTTTTGTGGCTTCATGGTGGCGGATGGCAATCAGGAAACAAGCGCAACGCCATTGACGGGTACTTGTTGGACTATCTGGTCTCCAGTGGATACCTGATCGTGAGCGCCGAATACCGCCTCTCATCGGAGGCCACCTATCCGGCCCAGATTCACGATGTGAAAGCCGCGATCCGCTGGCTACGCGCCGAATCCCGTGTCCTCGACGTTGATGTCGATCGAATTGTCGTGGCAGGCTTCTCGGCGGGAGCGCATCTAACGGCTCTTGCGGCCACGCCAGAGAGTGTACCAGCGCTGGAGGGGAACTGCGGATCAGCGGGGGTTCCCTCGAACGTTTGCGCTGCCATTGCCTGGGCGGCACCCACCGATTTCCTGCGCAATCCTGCCGTTGAGGATACCGCGCTCAATGCCCTGATCGGTGAGGGAGATGTCTCGGGTGAGGAGAAGCTGCTTGGAGGTCCGGTCAGGGAGAATCCTGACCTTGCGCAGCTGGCAAATCCGTGCGCGTTTGCGAGTCCGGATGGCCCGCCGGTACTGGTGATACACGGTACGCACGATGAGGTTGTCCCGGTTTCGCAGGCGGATCTCCTGGTCGATGCCTGCGAGGCGGCCAAAACGTCAGTATCGTATCTCAGGATTCGACATGGAAACCATGGAGGTTGGAGAACGGGGACTCCCTATCCTTCAGATCCGGGTCCTCGGGAGATCGAGGATTGGATTGTACGATTCCTGGACCGGTGTTGCCGAAACAAAGGAGATCTCGGTATCATGGGTCGGCACACCATTGCGGCCCCCATCCCAGCCTGAAGAAGAAGGAGAGGGGCGACGGATGATGTGCCTCTCGTGGATCCTCGTGGCTGTCATTGTCGTCATCCCGTCTAGTCACGCCGCCAGTGAAGTGGAGAACGACATCAGAATCATCAGCTACAATATCTGGAATGGTTTTGAGTGGGGGAAACACGAGCAGCGCCATGCCGCCTTCATCGACTGGATGAAGGCGCAGGATGCCGATGTGGCTGCCCTGCAGGAGTTGTGTGGCTATGACATGAAGAAACTGCAGGCTGACGCAGCGCAGTGGGGCCACCCCCATGTGGCGATCCTGAAAACCGAGGGATATCCCGTGGGCCTCACTTCCAAGGAGCCCATCACAACCAAGGAGCGCCTCCTCGATGGGTTGTGGCACGGCATGCTCCACGCCGAGACCTCAGGCATCGACTTCTTCGTCGTCCACCTGTCGCCGGCAGATGCAGAGATTCGCCTGAAAGAGGCACGAATCATCACCGAGTATGTGGCGGCCGCCGAAGTAGTGGACTTTCTCATCCTCGGGGACTTCAACGCCCACTCTCCCGCCCATGCCGATCTCGATCGCAAACGTCAGTCGCTCCTTGAGCGATACCGCCGTTCAGACGAGGGCCACGAACAGCACCAGAATCTCCTACTCGGTGAATTCGACGTGAGCGTGATCTCGAGATTCCTGAGCCTGCCCGCCATCGACGTGAGCCTGGGGCGTGTGGATGCGGCGCGGCGCTTCAGCTATCCGGCACCGGCCCTGGTCGGCCATTACGAACAGACGCCAGAATCGGTGGTCGAATACCGTGAACGAATCGACTACATCCTGGCCAGTCCCGGCCTGGCAACCCGCTGCACGAGGGCAACTATCGTGAATTCGGGTGCCACGGAGGGTTTGTCTGATCACTTCCCTGTCGTGGCCAAGTTCAGTCGTTAGCCCTCCAACTCCTCGAAGGGATACATGGGCCGGCGACGATACGTGTAGTCGAAGGTGCGCATGTCGGCCGCCGTCGCACCTGACGTATTCACTCTGATCAGCTTGGTACACACAGGCTCGAACGCGGCGACGGGCGCGTGTACGCCTTTGGCCACCAGGATCTGAAAGTCTGCCGGATCCAGCCCGATGCTCGTCACCACACCGAGGCTCACCGGCACGATCCGCTGAGAGGTCAGGCTGATCGTGAGCCCCGTGCCGGTCTCGACCACGGCCGTCGCCCCCATCTCGAAGTGGATGTACCCCCCGTGACGGATCTCCGATTCCTCAAAGTTTCCGTTGTGGAGACTCTTGACGATCACTTCCGTCTTCAGCGGCGTGCCGTGTCGATCGTCCGTCTTGCCACCCATGGCCAGCGTGATTCGAGTGCCGTGACCCGCGGCCCGGGCCAGATCTTGTGAGGCAGGATCAAAGAGGCAGACGAACCCCGTCGTGTCAGCTCGACGATGGATCTCGTGCGCGATGAGCGTGCTGTCCGCCGCCGACCCACCACCGACATTGTCCCCCATGTCCAGCAGGCAGACGGGCCCGTCCGTCGCCACGGCCTGCCGGACTGCCTCGACTTCGTCGATGTACTCACCGACAAAATCCGCACGATGGGTCAGCATGTAGGCCGTCAGTTCATCGGCCAGCTGCTGTGCCAGTTGCGGGTCGTTGTCGGTAACCACCACCGCCGATGAGCCCATCTCTTCAACATCTGAATAGGGAAAACCGAGGACAATGCTGTTGGAGAGCACGCCGGGGCGGGCAAGCTGTTCGTTGGCCAGCTCATAGAGCGGTAGACATGGCCACAGGGTCGTGCCCTGCCGTTCGATGTTGATACCGAAGGTGGGGAACGACGCCCGCTGCACCGGCCGTATTTCGCCACGCAGTGTACGAACGATCAGACTCGCCGCCTCCAGGCCGCGTTCCCTTTGGTCCAGGTGGGGATTTGATCGATAGGCGATGGTCACATCACAGGTGTCGACCATGCGTTCGGACAGATTCGCGTGGGGGTCGATGACGCAGATGATGGGGACGTCGGGACCCACATGGTCTCGCAGCTTCGTCAGCCAGAACCCATCCAGATCACGATAGTCGTCTCCCTCGCCAGCATTCGCGCCGTGGGGAGAGACCAGAAATCCATCGAGTGGCCCCGCTTCATCCAGTGCGGCAAACATCCTCTCGATCAGCTCGTCACAGGTGGATCGGGTGATTGTCCCAGAGGGCGAGGTGGAAGCGTAGAAGACCGGTACCGCCTCGATCCCTGTCTCATCGAGACCATCCATAAAACCGGTGATCTGATGCAGGCCACCTGCGAATTCCTCACGCACGGCTTCACCGGTGAACAGACCGTCCCGTTGAAACAAATCGATCGTCGTCGGCGTCACGGCGAAGGTGTTCGATTCGTGTACCAGCGAAAGTATTCCTACGCGCATCATGTCCCCTTGGTTTTCTCGATAAGTTCTCGAACGAAAGACAATTCCACGGGCTCGCGACTCGGGATCATCACGGCCCTGGGTTCCTCGTGGAGGCTCTCCAGAACGGACGCCAACATCCTCGTCAGACCGTACTGTAGATTTTCGAGTGTGTAGAAGACGCTGCCCTTCCAGCCTCGGAGAATCCACTCGTCAAGGAGACCGATCAGTTGTTTGGTTGCCTCGTAGTCGGCGCCCTGCAATTCGGTCACGAGGGACACGACATACTCGATCGTCCCCTCCGTGATGAGATCGAGCGACAGCGCCTCTGGGCATATGCCACGACATCTGAGATTTCGGCAACGCCGGAGCTACGAACCTCGATCAGATTCAAATCCTTGTGCACTTGATAGCTGAAACTCGTCATGCTCTTCGCAATCCCGTCGCTTGAACCCTCATGTCGAGACTCCTATCACTCTACAAAGTCCAACTTCCCGACACCAGGCCACGCTGGAAACCCATCTGGGCATTCACATACGGACTGAATGTCTGATAGCGCGCCAGACCCATGTCCTGTCCTTCACGCACCCGCTTGCGGATCACACTTTGTACCCCACGTCGAACCGACGGCCGGCGTGGCGACGCTCCTCCTCGTGTGCCAGATTATGGGTAAGGAGCATTCATTCACATGCACGTCTCACCTCTGACCATCCCCAGCTTCCGCCGCCTCTTCGCCGCGCAGGTCATCGCGCTGGTGGGGACCGGTTTGAGTACGATTGCCCTGACGCTGCTGGCCTTTGATCTGGTCGGGGGCAACGCGGCCAGTGTGCTGGGCACGGCGCTGGCCTTCAAGATGGTCGCCTACGTCGTGTTCGCGCCCATCGTAGGGGGCCTCGCTCACCGATTCGCACGCAAGCGATTCCTCGTCGCCATGGATCTGGTCCGCGCGGCGACGGTGCTGCTGTTTCCACTGGCCACGCAGGTCTGGCAGATCTATCTGCTCATCTTCTTGCTGAATCTGTTTTCGGCCGGATTCAAACCGGTCTTCACAGCCACCATTCCCGATATCGTCACCGACGAGCGTCAATACACACGGGCTCTGTCCATGTCGAGGCTTGCCTACGATCTGGAAAACCTTCTCAGCCCCCTCGTGGCCGGACTCGCCCTGCTTTTCGTCACCTATTCCGGTTTGTTTGCGGCCAACGCCGTCGCCTTCGTCCTGTCTGCGTTGCTGATCCTGATGACGCGTCTTCCCCTCAGCGCACCGAGCGATCGTCTGGGCACCCTGCGGCAGCAGATCAATTTCGGCCTGCTCGCATATCTCAAGACGCCTCGATTGCGTGGCCTGCTGGCGCTGTATGTCTCGGTGTCGAGCGCCAGCGCCATGGTCATCGTCAACACCGTCGTGTATGTGCGGGAGACGCTCGGCCGGACCGAATCCGACGTGGCCATCGCCCTGGGCGCTGCCGGCACGGGATCGATGCTCGTCGCCCTGCTCCTTCCACGACTGCTCGACAAGCGCCCCGACCGGCCGGTCATGCTGGGTGGCACAATCCTGATGGCGGCAGGCCTGGCGTGGATGGGAACGGGGCCTGACCTGCTGGCCCTGCTGATGGCGTGGTTTCTCGTGGGAGCGGGCTGGTCAGCCGTGCAGACACCGGCGGGAAGACTCGTGAATCGCTCGGCCTCCCCCGGGGATCGTCCCGCGTATTTCTCAGCCCAGTTCGCCTTGTCTCATGCGTGCTGGCTCGTGCTGTACTCCGTGGCGGGTCAACTCGGCACCCGGATCGGGATTGAGACCACCGCGTTGGTGTTGTCGGCGACGGTCGTTGTGTTCGCCGTCGTGGCAGCCGCCTTGTGGCCTGCCCGAGACGACGAACCGCTGCCTCATGTACACGACGAACTGGATCACGAGCACGAACACGTTCACGACGAACACCACGATCACGAACATGAAGGCTGGGAGGGTGACGAGCCTCATCGGCATCCTCATCGTCATGGACGCGTCAAACATTCACATGTCTTCGTTATCGACGACCATCACCAGGCATGGCCACGATTTCGCGTCGCCGACCAGCGACACGCACATTCACATGACTGACCCTTCAAAAGGAAACTCCATGGCCCCCGACATCGCCGCACCCGATCTGACCCAGCGTCCTCCCCGTTCACCACGCGTCAAGCTCGGTGGTCTTGTCCTACTGCCGCGAATGCTCGACAAGGGCCGCGCCACGCTCGTCGGCAAGAACGGTGACTATTGCTACGACTGCCCCATGGACAAAAGACTCCTCGCCTTCATCGGCATCGACGCGGAGTCGGTGAAACAGCAGCTCGCCACCGGCAAAGGAGACGGTGAGATGCTGGAATGGATTCAGGGAAATTGCGAAACCCCGCGCGAGCCCTGGGAGATCGACCAGTGGTCGGCCTATCACGCAGTGCGGGCACCAGGAGATTCCGAGACGCGAGGCTACTTCGATGGCCTGATCCCGGAGTCAGCCAAAGAGCGAGAGGACATCACAAGCTGGTTCGATGTGCTCGATGTGGACGATCACGTCAGCTTTGGCGGCAAGGCATAGCCTCAGAAGGGGGGAGTCACACGTCGAGCCTACCCACTGCACGTGCGACGAGCTCCTTACCGGTCCCACTCTCGCCAGTGATGAGGACGGCCGTCGTCGTGCCTTGCAAGCGCCCAATACTGCTGAGGATCTTCTTGATCGTCGTGCTTTGCCCGACAAAGCCCGCGATCCCCCAACGTCGCGCCTCTTCGTCTGATACGTGCGACAATCGATCCGACAGTTGGTCTCGCTCCGACGTCAACTGATATTCCGGGCGAGAGCGGCCTCGAGGGCCTCGTTTCTCTCCTGAAGGTCGGCCATGGCCCTCTTCAGCCGGATCTGGGTATCAACACGAATGAGCAGCTCTTCTGCACGAAATGGCTTCGACACATAGTCGACGGCAGGTCTCGAAGCCGTCCATGTCGGGCATCATAACGTCGAGCAGAATCAGATCGGGAATCATTTCGCCGGCTAGTTCGATAGCAGCAGGGCCGCTGATCGCCACCCGAAGGTCGAATCCCTCGGGGGCCAGAGTTGCTATAATGACATCGAGATTCTCTGGCTGATCGTCGACGACGAGAAGACTTGGCTTCATACGATCTGCCTCGACCTCATTCACACAGCACCCCATTCCGTATCGGTCCTTTGATTCAACTGCCACACCCGGGCGGGCGCGTCGACGCGTCACGAAATGTCTCGATATTGTCACGGCCCTGCAACAGAACCGCCTCTGCGCCATGGATCTCGGAGTCAGCAAGAGAGCGATAGGACATCACGGGTTGGTCTGATTGCTTAACGTGGACGATCACGTCCAGCCTTCGGCAGCAAGGCGTAGCCCCAGAGAAGTACTGCTGCCTATCCAAGCCCCAGGTAGTCGATCGGCTCGTCGGTAAAAGCCGCATTGTGATCCAGCACGCTCTCTGGGAAAGCGCTCTCACAGCCTCGCTCATAGGTCACGGGACCTCGTTGCCTCAGCCAGCCGATGTTGTGAATCATGGCGATCATGTGGCGCGGATGGTCGGACTGGTTCGGCACGCCACGGTGCCACACGCGCATATCCCGAATCAGGACACTGCCCTTGCGGGCGTTGGCTTGAGTGGGTGGTGCGATGGCTCGACGCGCCGCTTCTTCCTCTGCATCGGGCACCGAACCTTCACTCGGATCCAGATGTGTGCCGGGCCACAGTTCGACGCCGCCATTCTCGTCGCTCACGTCATGTGGGGAGATGTTCACGACCAGACTGGCCACCGGGTGTGCTACTGTCAGCTCCGGCCATAGATGACCGACATCTCGATGCAGAGGTTGAGTCCCGCTGCCGGGGCAGTTCGTGTTGCCACTGTACAAGCCATTGAAGAAACCGTCGCCGAGCATGGCGTGACTGACCTGCACCACGAAGGGATTGGCAACGATGTCGCGAAACACGAACGGGGCCAGAGGCGGCGCGCCCAGTTGAAGATGGCCGGTGACACCACCAGCTCCCCCCCACCGTTCGGCGGCGATCAACTTCTGTGCGTCCTCATCCATTCGCTCGTGCAGTTGGTCCAGATGGTCGTGGGCAACGATATCCTCGATGAGCACGAAGCCATCCTCCCGAATAGCGGTGACGGCGCGTTCGAGATTCGCCGTCGAGAGCGTTGAATCTGCCCGTTCCTTCTTGCTGAGTGTGATGGACATCAACCTGTCTCCTTTCAATACCGTCGGATGCCGACGAGGCGCACTTCGTTCGGCGACAAGTCGCCCACGGTCAGGGTCCGGCCATGGAAGTCCAGCACCGACGCGGGTGCGCTCTTGTCTGCCGACCACAGATCGCGAATCCGGACGAACTCCTGCCAGGGCAGCTGTGGGGCCAGCCCCAGGGCGTCGAGGTCGACCTGCAGAACAGCATCCCGAGTGTCGTCAGAGTCATTGCGGACGGTGAGCATCACGCGGTCGGGCAGACGCCACATCGCCACATCGATCGTGTCATCGGATTTCACACCCGGCGCATCGCCCGGTGCGAAACGAACCGCCTCTGCGTCGACGAGACCGAAGCCGGTCATTGCAGACAGAAGCTCCCTTCCTTGTCCCACCTCGGCAGGCAATGCCATCACCGCGCGCTCGAGTTCCTTGTAGACGGGGGAGTCCAATCCGATGAGAATCAGCCGGTGACCTGGAAGGCTCTCGACCTGGAGGGCGCCTGTCTTGGCTTCGAGGGTTGCCTGGCCCGCTGACTCGACCCACAGCGTTCGAGCCGTAGTCTGATGCGGACTCAGCCCGAGGGCCTGCAGGTCGACCTCGAGACGCACATCCTTAGATTCATCCTTGTTGTAGTTGAACACGCCCAACATCGCGCGTCCGGGCATCAGCCATAACGAGACGAGTACATCGTCGTCTGGACTGGAGACATGCGAGTTGCGCCAGTAGGGGTGATAGACGGTCTCGACATCATTGACGCCCCAATTCAGTACGGGGTCGGGCATGACGGGCAGCTGCGGGATATAGGGATTGCGCCACGAGTCGTGCATCCACACCCACTGACCCTGCACGCGCTTGGCGGCGTCGATGGCCTCCTTGTCCTCGGAGTCGTAGTTGGCCATCCAGCAGATTGCCACGCCCCAGCTCTGGGGGATGCTCATGCTGCGCATGCGGTCGATGGGCATGTTGTCGACCCAGTCGAGCGGCGTGGAAGCCAGATCGTAGTTGCGCTCGCCGTCGAGCACGGCATCGAGCCACGGCATGGCCACCGGTACATAGGCGTTGGTCGAATGGGATCCGTTCGCGCCAGGGTAGAGACCGGCTTCCTCCTGCAATGCGTAGAGGCGCATGTTGAAGCGGCGCAGATTCCACCCGTGATAACCTGCCTGTACGCGGCCGTCGGGAAGACGGTAGGCAAGCCCGGTCAGCAGATCGGTAAAAGGCATCGGGAACAGGAGATCCCAATACGTCGACCGCACACCGCCCCGATGGAAGGCCGAATCGAACAGATACATCGCGTAGTCGGTATAGCTCTCGTGCCAGGTGTCGGGTTCCCACTCGGCACCGAAGTAGTCGTAGAGATGATCCTCCAGCGTCTTGCGGCCGTACCCGTAGATCTGAAAGGACATGTGCGTGAAGCTGGCGCTCCCGCGCACCGCATACGGATCTTGCCACTGCAGTCTGTGAGCGACCGAGTCGGCGGCTTCCCAGCGGCCGAAGCCTTCGGTGCGCTGCTGGTGCCACAGATCTTCCCACTCTTCCGGATAACGCGACTCGGGGTGGATCCAGTTCACGTGCAGCAGACCGCCGCCCGGATTCTGGAAGACCTTCTGCCCCGTCTTGGAATCGGTGCGCACATTGCGGAAGGGCTGGTGAAAGGTGCCGTCCGCCGTCGCCATGGCCATGCGCCATCCCTTCGGCATCGGCTTGAAAGGGGTGGCGATCCAGCTGAGGGAAAGGGTGCGTGGTTCGGCAAGCGTCGACGGCTTGCCGACGATGTGGTTGATGAACACGACGGCGCCATCCTTGCGGACCGCTTCGTGGGCGGGGACGGCGTTGTTCTGGATCCAACCCCGATCGTTGTCGGCCCACCAGAGGAAGCCGCGACGCTCGCTGCCGATCCACACTGTGGGGTAGAACGAGCCCACCGTCATGCCGCTGCCATTGATGCCGGTGTCGAGAGTCGACCAGAGTGAGCCTTGCTCGTCGTCCGGCAGCAGCATGGTCGTGCGACTGGAGTAGTTCGCGCCCGGGCCGATGCAGAGCAGACCGTCCGCATCCTCTTCGGCCAACGGGTATTCGAGTCGCAGCGCCTCGATGGTCACCGGTTCGCCGGCGGGCTCGTAGGTCAGGTCGGTGTAGACGAGGCCGTCCTGCTCGATCCAGCCCATCGCGGTGAAGCGGAGTCCGGCGCCCTCGGCCGAGCCGGTGAAGCGCACGCGCCAGTCCGTCGTCTCGGTGATTTCCGGTTCGCCCAGGTTGATGGCATGCTCGACCCCGTCGATGACGACGATGACACTGGCCGGCTGCGCACTCACCGCTTCGCCATTCGACACGATGCGACCGGGCAGGCCCAGGGCATTGATCTCGTATTCACGACCGAGGCTCTCTACGGTGCTGCCGCGTGTCTTCAGGGCCGTGTAAGGTGGCAGGACACGCTCGATGTCACCGTGTTTCTTCCCCCACCAGTGGGCGTATTCCTTCGCCTCGTCCTTCTTCACGAAGATCGCTGACATCGGGCCACGCGTTCGGCCGCCGGTCAGTTCCATCGTCCCTTCGACCCGATACGTCCCGGACGCCAGGGCAGGCAACTGGAGCATATCCTGCAGGAAGTAGTCAGCCACGAGAGTGATATGTCCTTCGGCGACGGGCTCCGCCTCGGCAAGGGGCTCTCCATCGTCGTCGAGTCGGACGACCTGGTAACGCAGTGCCTGCGCCTCGGAGGAATCCTCCAGGTAGTAGGTGTCACCCTTGATGAGCAGCCACGAGCGCACCGGGTTGAATCGCGCCTCAAAAACGAAGGAGGTCGTGTCCGGCGGGCTCGTCGGACCCAGCAAGAAGCCGTATGCCCCGACCTCGAAGGGCACGACGTAGTCATAGAGGGAGCGTTCGCCCTCACGGACCTGTACCGTCGCCTTGCCAGCGGTCAGCCCTTCAGGGAGCGCCTCGTCGAGGCGATAGTCGACACGTTGGCCCGGAGGGACATGCAAGGTTTCATCGCGCTGGATGACGCTGGCGATGTCGATGCTCAACGACAGATCGGCCGGCTCGTTTGTAGGGTTGTACGCGCCGACCGTGATCGCCGCGGTGCCGTCGGTGGCGAGGTTGCTCAGACTCTCCATCGTCACCTGCACTGCGGGTGTTTCTTCGGCGAGGGTCATCACGTTGTAGCCATGCGGATCGAGATACGGGCCGCGACAGGGAACACGCGCCTGCATCCAGCCCGGGAAGTGGTTGATCCCCAGCATGATCTTCCACTGGTCGCCGGCCTGGTGCGGTCCGTCGAGCTCGAAGTCCTCGGTGGTGGCACGCATCTCCATCTCCCACCACCGCCCCCCATCAGGCGCCGAGCCGGGCTCGGTGAGGCGAGCCTCAATGACGAACTGCGGGTTCCAGCTCTTGAACTGCTGACCCACGGCCAGGCGCGAGGTATCTCCTATGAAACCGAGCGCATTGAGGAACCACTTGTAGGAGTTGGCCTTGTTCTCTGCCGGCACGTTGGCACCCATGGGATGCCAGTTCAACTCGAGCGCGTCGTCCCACACGTAGGCGAGGCCATGCGAGCGCCCGACCGGGATGTATGGCTTATAGCCCTGCTTGATGTAGGTCCGGCTGGCGAAATACATGTGGTCGGGATCCCAGCCCAGCAGGAACGTTGTCGGCCGTGGAATCAGCGGCTTGCTCATGTCCGTCGATTGGTCGGCGACGCCGCCAATGGCCAGCGCTTCCTGCCACTCGACGGCATCGATGACCCCGTCGATGGTGGGCGGCTCACTCATCCGGGTCACGGTGAAGGACGGAACCTGCTCAAGCGACGATGGGGTGGTTGTCGTAGCACCAGCCCCTGCACTCATCCACAGCCAGAGGAGTACTGCACCTGTCAGCTTTCTTGTTTTCATGTGTCGAACTGTCCTTCGTGTCACTTTTTGGTCTGAGCCTCCTCGATCCCCTTCCCGATGGCCTCGATGATAAACCTCAGCACCACCAACGCCCCGAGAACGCCGAGAACCTTGGCGAAATTGATGGCGATTCTCGTCCAGAATTTCTTGCGCTCGCTCGCCCGCCGCTGCTCGTGATTGAGACTACGACCCGTATCGTCCATCAGGTTGACGTGGTGGTCTGTCAGACCATCGACGGACGTTCTGACCAGCTGTGCGATGTTGCTGATCTGTGAACTGGACAGCGAATCCGGACCGGACATGGACAACACAACAATCGCCTTCATCTAGTGCTTCCCGGAGGGAAGGGCCGAGTCGTTCAGCGTGACCTCCACAACCTTGACGATCGACAGAGCCGCAAGGGACGCCTTCGATCTGGCTCTCATAGCCGTCGAGCTGCACCCGTCGCTGCTCACCGCTCTCTATGGTGGACTTGGGATCGGCCGTCCTGGGGGCTGTGTACCCAGGACGGCGCCGAGCACGAGCCCACCGACCAGGTAGATCACCGCGATGTGACGCCTGTAGAACGAGGCTGTGTCAGTCATGGAGCCCCTGGGCAAGGTGTGCGGATTGGCGGTTTGGCCACAAGATATCCATGGGAACAGGGTTGCTCAAAAACCGTCGCTCTACAGAGGGCAGATGTCTTGGGGAGATCGGCTCCGGGCAGTACGAGTTCGCTTTCTCCTGCCGACGCGATTCTCTGCAAATGTGAAGCGACAGCCCCGGTGAGGCGGCTACAAATACTGCCTGAGCCACTCGACGATGCGGCCTGGAAGTCCGGGATTGTCACCGAAGATTTCCGCCACGCCATGTCCGCTCCCCTTGACGATTTCGACCCCTCTGAGTTCGGCGGTCATGGCGTGTAACTCTGTTGCCCATTCGGCTCGCTTGCCGCCGCCATTCCCTTCCGAGGCGATATGGAAGACGGAACGCAGCTTGAGAGAATCGGTGCCAGCCAGAGCGTGCCGGAGGATCCGGGCTTGGGCGTCGGTCTCGACCGAGGTGAACTCGAGAGATTGGAGAGCCTCCGCGTGCCCAGACCTGACAGGTGGATCGTCAAATCCCGGTTCGACAACGGGTCGCGCATGTACAACATTGCAGATCCAGACGAGTCGATCTTCATGGTGCGCCCCGACAGCCGACGACTGATGCCCATGAGCTACGTCGCGCCGATCACAACCGAGTATTGGGACGACGACGGCTCGGCGGAGTACCGGGCCATGTTCGGACGCATCGAGCGGGAAGGGTTTGTGCTCGAAGGGGTTAGGCCAACCAACTCCGCCAACCAGTTTGCACAGATACGTTCCTCGCCACCGGGGGCACGATAGCGTCACTCGTCGCTTGATGAGGCCGATGTGGTCGTCGAAATCTGCCAATCCGACGGCGTCGCGACACATCGATCCGATCCCCTCTCCCAGGCGACGGCCTCCCCGTCGCGATGCTCGACGCGCTCCACGCCCTGCCAATCTGCCGGAATCTTCATCAACAGAGCCTGATAGTTGACCTCGATCGTGTGGCGGGCCGGTGCCGTCCCGAAACGTGGCGTATCGAGCAGGGGGCCGGCGGTCAGTGTCTCCATCAGCTTCACCGCCTGGGCCACAGAGCCGAACTCCACACCCCACGTTGTGGTCTCGCTGTTGTAGGGAGGAAAGTCGGACGCCCTGTGTTCGAACCACAGGTTGGTCCATGGAAAGATCTTACGAGGAAAGACATAGACCAGCAGCAGTCCGATTCGCGGGTTCGAAACGGCGGTAAAGGCGTGACCCTGCTCGTCTGGTTCCAGCAAAGCCGTGGCGCTGAAAGCACGATGCTCCTCAGGATACAGTCGCAAGTCGTGGGTACCTCCGCCCTGTAGCGGCGCATGCGGCCAGACGTACGGCTGATCCGGCTCCAGAGGGTCGGTGTCGCCAAGGCCGATCGAGCTGGTCTGACCCCGTTGGGCGGGCAGGTCAAGGCGGGAGACGCCCCCTTCTACGAACGGCGGTCCCATGGTGACATGCTGCTGGCAACAGAACGGCGCGTCCGAGCGCCTCAGGTTGGTGGTACGCTCGCTCAGATAGAGGGTGGATTCCCCTGGGCGAATGCGCAGGATGCGTCGAAACCGCATCTGTGCGTCGGGCAGATCCAATCCGTAGTCCAGCTTGGCTTCGGCCGCATCGGCGCCTTGTTCGAAAACCGTCCACGGCAGATTGGAGGCCTCGCCGTGATAGTAGCCTTGAGCGGCCTCCTCGGTTTCGGTGAGATCACCAAAGTGATTGAGGCAGAGGTTGTGGCCTGCCAGCGATGCCAGCAGCCGGCCCTCTCCCGGACCGTAGCGTTCCAGGTGTTTGTCCGCGTCGAATTCCCCCGGCTCGATCAATGGCCACGGCGGCTCCCAGAGTGGGTTCACATCCACGTCGGGGATTCGAAGGCTGGCCAGATGGCCGCAGCCGGTCATGGTCACGACCTGAAAGGAATCGCTTTCCAGACAGACGGCCTGGCGGTCGCGGAAGGTGGTGTTCCTGCAATCAAGGCTCAAAGGAATCGGCTCCACTCGAAGTGAGATTCAGGCGCCCCAGGATTCGAAACGTTACCAGGCTGTCCACCCGCCGTCGATCGTCAGGTTCTGACCGGTCATGTAACTGGATGCGCCGCTGGCCAAAAACACGATGGCGCCCTTCAGCTCTGTCGGCACTCCCATGCGCCCCATGGGGCATTTGGTTTCGAGACGTTTCACCAACGCAGCGGGCGCTCCGGCTGGGTTGGGGAATGCACCCGGGCTCAAGCAATTCACACGCACGTTGTCCTGAGCCCAGTAGACGGCGAGGTGTCGGGTCATGTGGATGGTGCCGCCCTTCAGGGCATGGTAAGCGACAGAGCTCGCCGAGCAAATCCCCTCATACGCGTCGGGATAGGATCCGACCTGGCCGTACATGGAACCGATGTTGATGACGCTGGCCTCCGCCCCACGCTGCACCGCATGATCGTGCTGCAATTTCGCCAGTTCGAAGTAGCCGGCGTTGTTCGCCTGATGCTGGGCAAACTCTTCAAAGGAGACCTCCGTCAGATCCTTGCCTTGAGCGTCCAGCCCGTTGTTCACCAGGACGTCCACCTGCCCTGCAGCTTGGACGGCCACCTCGAATCCATTTCGTAGAGCACCGCTGTCCATCTGATCGAGTTGAACGGCGTGATGGGAAGCGCCTCCCGGGGCAGGCAGTTTCGAGGCTGCGTCGCGACCGCGTGCTTCGTCACGGCTGCTGATCACGACACTGGCCCCGGCTTCGGCCAAAGCGTGACTGAAGGCCGTGCCCAGATAGCCGGTACCACCGGTGACGAGAGCCACCTTGCCGCTCAGATCAAACAGTTCTTGGATGGTTCGTCCTGCCATCGGTCAGATTCCTTGAGTGTGGGTTTGTTGTCCGCGCAGTCAATGATTTGTATCCGTCAGCCCGCTCATCTGCCACGCTCTGAGACGCCGAAAAAACGTGGGCCCGCCGCGGCTGTAGAGCTTCACGTCCAACCCGCCAGGATGGGTGGGAAAGATCCGCTGAGCCAGATAGCGCTGATCACCAGCGAAGACTTCCAGAACCGAACGGTCGAGGAAGACTCGCAGCTTGAAGCCCTCTCCTTGCTTGAGATCGAAAGGAGCCGCCTGGATTCCGGGTTCTTGATGATTTAGATCGTCGCGCAGACTCGCCATGCGAAAGTCGATTTGGATCGTCTGCGGATCGAGCGTGAACGAGACGAGCGTCTCTTCCGAACCATCCGGAGCACAGCGCACCTTGAGACCAAACTCCGAGGCGCCTCTCGGTTCCATTTCCAGTTCGAATTCCAGACTGTCGCCTCGCGCCTCCGGCAACAGGAACTCTGTGTCAGTCTCGACGACGACATCGTCGCGCTGCGTCAGATCCTGCCGAAGAGTCTGCAGTTCGGTGGCCGGCTCATAGCAGATCCTGTCTTCATCCGGGTTCAGGGAGATGACGACCGGCAAGCTCAGGACGCCCATCCAACCCGCCGCCATGCAGGCGCTCATGCTGCGACCCTCGTTCAGATTGGCAAACAGAATCCTTCGCCCCTTCTCGTCGAGCATCGTTCGGGGGGCGTGCAGGTTTCCACCTGGCCAGTTGATGCGATCAAAGGCTTCCGGATAGAAACGCTGATCCTCAAAGCGCCCGAGATAATATCTGCTGCCATGCGGTTGGTTGTGACAGTAGTGCAACAACATCCTCTTGGAGCCCAGTTCGAAAAAGTCCGGACAGGAACAGTCGTCTTTATCGCCCGTCCAGCGTCTCTCCGACTCATAGAAACGGTCGACCTGTTCCCAGTCTGCCAGGTCGCTCGAACGGAACAGATGCAGCGTATCCCCCTTGCCCGGTGTGTCTCGGGTACCGGTCAATGCGTAACACCACTCCCCTTCCTGCCAAGCGGTGACGTCGTTGTTGTCCGGGTACAGGCCCGTCCCCTGGACGGGATGCCGCAAGACGGGGTCCGCGGGCTCGAATCGCCAATCCATGAGGTCCCCGCTGGGATTGCTGGCGATGCAGCTTGCACCTCCCCCGTCCGGGTGGGGAAAGATGATGGTTGGTGTCCCGTTGAAGAGAAAGATGTTGCCCGTTTGACCACGTTCGATGGCGTTTGGGTGGTGATCCCAATGGACCAGGTCGGCGGAAGAGATGTGCGCCCAGGCTTTATACATGTATCCGTCGGGGCGGCGCGGCGGGCCGTCGTGGGCCCATGAGCTGTGGAGATAAAACAGATGGTATCGCCCCTTCCAGAACAGGGCAGCGCACGGATCCCAGAGCAGCCCTTCTGGAGGGAGGTAGTGATAGATCGGGCGATCGTTGTCCTGGATCATCGTTTCGATCTCGCAGGCCTCGGGCTTCAGACCGCCTTCTCGAGCTCCTCCCGCAGAGCTTTAGAGAATTCCCGCATCGTGAAAGGCTTGTGCAGAATCCGCGTTCCCGGAAATGGCTCCACGAGCCCCCCCAAGCCGGTCATGAGGACGACAGGCACAACTGCACCTTCAGACCGAATCTGGGCAATCAACTCGGATCCTGACATTCTTGGCATGGATTCATCGAGGACGATGATCCCGATCTGTGCGGCATGCGATCGATAGGCCGAGAGTCCCGACTGCCCGTCATCAGCCTCGAGCACTTCGTAGCCGTGCTGCCGCAAGGCACGCGCAACCGACGAGCGCACGACCTGTTCGTCGTCAATGAGGAGCACGGTTTCCGTTCCACGGTACTCGTCCTCTCTTGATTCCGTGTCGCCAGTGAGACTCGGATCAGTCTCCGTGGCCAGCAGGGGCAGGAACAACCGGAACTCGGTTCCCTGTCCCACAGTGCTTCGACAGTCGAGCCAGCCATGATGACGTTCGACGATGGCATAGGCGGTAGAGAGCCCCAACCCGGTCCCTTTGCGCACCTCCGGCGACATTCCGACGCCATTGTCACTGACGGTCACAAGCAGGTGATCTCCAGCGCGATCGGGTGTCGTGGCTGAAAGTCTCCGCATCGCGTGCATTGAGCAGGAGGTTGAGGATCACTTGCTCGACCTGCTCCGCTTCGCACTCAATGGCTCCCGTGCCCTCGTCAATCGTCTCGAACAGATTGAGGCGGCGTCAAAAGTGGCCCGGCTAAGCGCAACGGCGCTCCGAACGAGGTCACCCGCATCCGCCTCAACGCGCCTGCCGGGATGATCTCGGCGAGAAAAGACCATCAGCTCCCGTACGAGAGCCGCCGCACGCATGGCAGCCTGCGAGCTCTCGCTGACAAGGACGGCTTCCTCACAGTGTAACTGTAGCTGCTCCAGATTCGCAAGGATCCCCTGGAGAAGATTGTTGAAGTTGTGGGCGATACCGGCCGTCAGTTGGCCGACGGCCTCCGTGCGCTGCGAGCCTGCTGTGGCAAGTCGGTGAATCGATCCAGGTCATGGACCCAGCGTTGCACGGCGGCAAAACTCGAGCCATCCAGCCCCTGGCGGGCATCTC
This sequence comes from Gemmatimonadota bacterium, assembly GCA_002712305.1. Taxonomy (GTDB): domain Bacteria; phylum Latescibacterota; class UBA2968; order UBA8231; family UBA8231; genus UBA12574. Next base: position 37,302 of record PATE01000127.1, read on the forward strand.
GTACAATCGCCGCCGCTGTGGCATCCTCTCCCTCCGGGTTCTCGGTGCCATCCTCGTAGCCGGTCAGGTCGCGACCACCTCGATACTGAAAGGCATCAACCACATCGTCCAGCAGGAGAGCCGGCGAGAGCAGCGACGCAGGGCGGCGACGACTGCCGGACCGATGCCGACAACGACGGCCTGGCCATCGACGCATGCGGCCAGAGACTGCAAGCCCTGACCCAACTGAGTGAGCCAGGTGCGAGACGAAAGGTCAGGATCTGGCCAGGCGCGGGACAGGGTGGAGGATGCCTGGCTGATGCGTGGTCAGGTTGGCTGGTCCGATTCGAAAGTCACCGTCAGTCGAACACGGGCCCTTGTTCGGCCGCTCGGCTCTGCAGTTCGTCCCAGTCCTTCGAGCCGTCATCAGCCACGTATTCGAGGCGGGAGCCGGCTTCGTGAATCGGCATGTTGCCGTTCAGGGCATCCGTCCAACATTGGTGGATGTTGGCGTAGTAACGGCGGCGATCATTGGGCCAAACGAGGGCCAGCAACAGACGGAGGGGTGGATGTTCGTACGGCGGCTCCATGCGCAGACGTGTCAGGGCCTCCTCGTCTACGTCGATTCCGAGCCCCGGCCTATCAGGCGTCTGGGCATAGCCGCCTTTGATCGTCAGCGGTGTCGCCAGCAGATCCTCTTCGTAGATATTCATGCAGTTCACCGCCGGCCACTGTGCGTGACTGAGGACTGATCCGAGTTGCAGTGACAGAGCTGTCGTGATGCCCGTGCCCACGATCTGCAGGAAGAAGGGTTTGTCGAAGGCTGCAGCCTGGATGCCCTGCTTCAGGACACCGGCGACACCGCCACCCACCACAAACCCGTCACAGACCTCGTCGCGCACCACCGTCGGAAAGGGCGGGTTGCCGAAGTGGTGGGCAATGGGCCTGGAGATCTTGCTGCGGAGCTGACGATTTCCCTCGACGTCACCCTGAGGAATCGGCGACTCGTAGATATCGACGATCGGATACTCGTCCAACCGCTGCAGCACCGGTGTGGCCCGGCTGGCGTTGACGAGCATCTGGTTCCAGTCGATGTCGAGATGGTAGTAGTCCGGCGTGGCATCGCGGACGGCCTCGATCTGGGCGTAGATGTCCCACCAGGGGCGGCCCTTGATTTTGTGCGATGTGTAGCCGCGGGAAACCGCTTCAGCTGCCTCGGCGGCGAAATCCTCCGGGGACATGTCGACATTCCACCAGGAGATCGGGCACCACTGCCGGATCTGGGGCTGGTGGAACAACTTGTAGGCCGGCACCTCGAGGGCCTTGCCGACCAGGTCGTAGATGGCCATCTGCAGACCGGCCCCCAGCGAATCGTCGCCGAGGAAGTCCATGGCATTGGCCCCGGTCACACGGGCAATGGACTCATCGGTGACCTTGCCCCATGTGTAGTGGAGCATCGTCTCGCCATATCCGACGATGTCTGGCACGTCGGTGGTGACCCGAACGACTTCACTGATGTCCCATTGGTACTGTTCGCGGGCACACCACACCTTGCAGCGAGGTGTGAATGGCACGTGGACGGTGATCCTCTCGACATCCTTGATCGTGATCTTCATCGGTCGCTCCCTGACTCTTGTGAAGACGATGTATCGGCCTGCCCCAGTCGGCGGACGGTCACTTCAAGCGGCATTATCGGGGGTCTCCCGGGTTCTTGGCAAGCGCTGGGTCACTGCCCTGCTTTCTTGGCCTGGTGCAGAAAAGGGCATATCGTGGGTTTTGCCCTGCTCAAACGCAGCTGATAGGAAAGTGTGGCAGGAAGGGAAAATCCTGCCGATAGTCAGAGTATGCGGGCAAGGTTTGTCCGGTCACTTCTCTTGGTCTGGTAATTGCATTAGACAGCAAATCACTCGGTGCCACTCATTTTCTGATAGTCATCTGACATTCTGATCTCTCTCTGTGGTCCTCGCGACGCTGACTTCAAGGTCTCGAGAGAGTTTCAGGATATGCGGCC
>PATE01000128.1 GCA_002712305.1 Gemmatimonadota bacterium
CTCGCCGTTCGCGGGAGCTTCCTCCTCCTCCTCTTCTTCTTCTTCTTCAAGGCTGTTCAGCCCCAATTCTTCGGCCCGTTCGTGCGCCTCGTTGTCGAGTTCATCCACGAGATTGGCCGCAAAGTCGGCACTATGGGTCGTGTCGGCGATCTTTTCATCGACCTTCTCCAGGCTTTCTGCAGTTTTGGTCTGCACCTTCTCGGACAGTTCGTCCAAGGCCTGCCTGTGTTGCTCGATGCGCTTGAGGATCGGCGCACGGGCGATTTTCAGACGATTCCCGCGCATCTGAAAGTTCAGCATGAGTTGGGTGAAGATGACGACTTCACAGACAAGGACGACGAGGATCACCCAGATCATCTCACGCTACCGATCGAAATCCGCGTCGATGTCTCGACTCACGACATCGGCGTCATAGAGGGGAGCGTCCGCTTCGACGAGCAAGCCATCTCCACGCAGGACCTGGTTCGGTGTACTACCTTCTGCCCTCAGGGGGAATCGGTCCTTCAGGTCCTGCGTCTGCGCCAATCTGGTCTGCTCGACGTCGTCAAAATCGAAGCCTTCGAGCAGATGTGCGCGCAGGGCATCGGTTTCATCTTTCGCCTCACCATGCGCGAGCAGGTTGCGCTGTTCACATGGGTCCTGTTCCAGATCAAAAGCCAGGTCCGGTGCATCGCGGAAGGCGACGTATTTGTGTCGTCGTGAGCGCAGGACACGGAACTCAGTGCCCTCGCCCCAGCGCGGTGTCATGGCCTCGGTGATCACGCCGAGCCGATTCTGCAGGGCGGAGCTGACGTCACCACGGCAGGGGCCCGAAAGGTCGAGTCCATCGAGACTGTCGGGCGTCTCCGCGCCGGCGAGGCCACAGAAGGTGGGAAACAGATCGGCCAGACCCACTGGATCATCGACGACCTGCGCAGCCACGTCACCACCGCGATGCTCGGGTGTTGAAACGATGAGGGGTACACGCACCGACGACTCATGCCATGTGTTTTTCCACCACAGCCCATGTTCGCCACACATCTCGCCATGGTCGGATGCGTAGACGATGACCGTGTTGTCGAGGGCGCCGTCCCGCTCGAGTCGAGCGAGAAAGTCTCCCAGCAATTCGTCGAGAAAGTCGACGCAGGCGAAGTACGCGGCACGAGCCCTCATACCCTCTTCCCGCTCGATCTCGTCCGTGCGAAAACCGGCGATGGCACCACGCGTCATCGGATGATCTGCGCTGTCACCGCTGCCAGCTGCGATTCTCGGCTCGTTCACTCCATGTGGCCAGTAGCGATCAAAGTGCCGACTCGGGGCGGTGAGGGGGAAGTGGGGCCGGCTGAAGGAGGCCATCAGCATCCACGGCACACTGGGAGCTGCCTGCTGATGGTTTCTTATCCAGGCGACCGATTCAGCGGTGACGGCCGCTTCCTGCAGTTGGGATTCGGGGATCTGCATCAGGCCCGCATCGACGGTCCGGGAGCGCAGGTCAGAGCCTGGGCGAGGTTTACCGGCTTCGTAGGAACTGAGTGGATCGAATTGGTGGGCGCAGGGCCCACCAAAATCCCCGTACGGGCGATGCTGGAAACCTGCGAATTGCCGGGAGCCGCCCAGATGCATCTTACCCACGGTGCAAGTGGAATAACCCGCCTCGCTGAGTTGAGAGGCGAAGGTCGACAATTCGGGGGGTAACACGGAGTTGTTGTTCCAGGCGCCGGCTTGATGCGAATGGCGACCGGCGAGCATGGCGATGCGGCTGGGTGTGCACAGTGGCATCTGACAGGATGCTTGCCTGAAAAATACCCCCTGGCGGATGAGCCCATCCAGGGTTGGTGTGTGGCACGGCTCACCACCCTCTTCACCGGATCGTGCTGAAAGAAACCGGTAGGAGTGCTCGTCGGAGAGCAAGAAGAGGATGTTGGGTCGCTCGGTCACGGGGGAGATCTACGAAGCGCCAGGTCGAAAAAGGTTCTTAGGTACAATAATTAGAGTAACAAAAATAACTGGTTACGCAATTCCGGAAGAATCTCTCAGAGACGATGACGCACAGGGGTTTTTGCAGCTGCGGGGGCCGAATCTCGTCCGGCCCGGCGTCGAATCGGGCTCAGTGGACCATCGCAGACCTCAGAACGGCAAACGCCTCGTCAGCGATGTGCTGGCGAGACGAGAATCACATCTCTTACCGGAGCAGAAGGATCGGTCCTGGTGAATCATCGATCGGCGACGGAAGGTCAGACGGCGGCGGCCCCGTTGGTCAGCCCCGTATCTTCGATAGGCTCTTCAGCAGCCACTGCCGCCGATGCTGCCTTAGACTCAGTGTCCTCTTTCTTGTCAATGCCCGCTGCCTCTTCCAGCGCCGCCAGGCGATGGAACATTCCCGTCAGCTGCGTCGAGGTGCGTAAGGAGAACTTCGACTCGTCCACGACGGGGGTCTCGATCTCCTTTTCCTTCTCCAGAAGACCTAATTCACGCTCGATCTGTGCCATAAGATTCTGCGCGTAGAACAGGCTCTGGCTCAGGCGGTACAGATTGTGCAATGCGAGTCGGGGATTCCGCGGGACCATCGGCTCGAGGCGTTCGACGAGTTCCGACAAGGCGCGTCGTTTGCGCTCAAGAATCCTGAAGAGCGGATTGCCGGTCTCCGTAAGAGATGATACACCCTTCGTCATCGCAGGCCAGAGCAGGATCGATCCTGCCGAGATGATGGCGATAGCGAGCGATGAACCAGTAGCCGAGACGGAACACGTGGTGCAGAAGGGGTAGGCGGTAGACCCACGCGATCAACTGGTAGGGAGGGAGGGTCCGATAGATCTGATAGACGGCGTTGGCACCCACATCGATCCGGCCATCCAGGTGAATGAGGCGAAGCCCGGTGTTGAAGTCAGACTGCGTCAGAATAGGAAAACGATAATCGAGACCGGGCTGCTGGCGAGGCAGAACCTCGAAGGACTCGCGTCGATCGAGTTTGCGAATGCGATCGGCGCTCCACGTGCAGAAGCGGCATTCGCCGTCGTAGATGATGGTGGGTCGTGTCATGGCTTCCTAATGAATCCGTTGCAGCCGATCTCGCAAGGGTGACACCTTCCTGAGTCGGTGATGACTCAGAATCTGCACAGCAAGCCTCTGTCCAAAACCGAGGGTTTCGGTGGAGCTCGTCGCGCAAGTCATTCGTCGTGCCACTCGTCCTGGTCGGCTTCCTCGATGCTGAGATGCTCACGGATCAGGCGGCCATACTGTTCTGTCGGCACGGTGCCGACCGGATTGTGCCGGAAGGTATCTGTGCCGCGCATCAGGTAACTCTTGAAGTGCGGATTCACAGCCAGATCACACTTCACATCTGTACCTGAGTATCGGACGGTGAGCCCGACCCGCGGCCTCGATGATGGATTGCCAGGCGACCCATGGATGATGCGGTCATCGTGCAGAGAGATCTCGCCAGCTTTCAACGCGATGGGTACCGCATCGTCTGTCGACACCGATCCCTCCTTCAACTCAAGGGTCAGCACTGACTCGGTGTCAGTAGAGCGCTGATGTTTGATCAGTCCTGTCGCGTGGGTCCCGGGGATCACACGCATGGCACCATTGGCTTCGTCTGAATCGGTGCAGGCGATCCACACGGTGACCGAATGATGCGGACTCAGGGGCCAGTAGAACCCGTCCTGATGCCAGCCCACAGTCGACGGCGAATTCGGTTCCTTGGCGAAATAGTTCGAGGCCCAGAGGTAGAAATCGGGGCCCAGAATGTCTTCGACATAGTCGAGGATCTGCACATGTCGGCAGATGTCGAACAACCACAGACTCGATTCATGCCACTCGCGAATCTCTTTGCTGTCTTCGCCCTCGTCGAGAAGATCACACAGACGAGAGAACCCCGCGTTGAGATCGGCCACCTCCGCCGCTGAGAACACGGGCGGCAGCCCTGTGAGATATCCGCGCTCGTGGTATTGCGCCTTCTGTGCATCCGTCAGGCGAGGCCCACCCTGCGCGGTAGCGGCCGAGTCACTCACGGTGCTGTCTCATGATTCTGGCACTCATGATTCTGGCATCACGGTTCGACGACGACCTTCATGGAGCCTTCGCTACCCGTCACGTCAATCCCCTCTTCCGTCTGCGCCAGACTCACTCGGTGGGTGATGAAGTCATCGAGTGGGGCGGTGGTGTTCTTGAGGAAGGAGAGGGCCGTCTTGAACTGAATCGCGGGGTAAGCCCACATGCCGCGGATGTCGAGATCCTTAAAGCAGACCACGTTGGGGTGGATGTCCACACCCCCCGGATCGGTGAAGTGGCCGACCTCAACCACGATCCCACCGCGACGTACGTAGTCCAGTGATTCCTTGAATACGATAGGGACTCCGGCCGTTTCGATCACGATATCAGGTCCGACCCCGTCGGTCAGTGCCTTGGCCGCCTCCAGTCTGTCTTCGAGGGCGGCTCCTGCATCGAGTGTATGATGAGCCCCCATGTTCTTGGCCATCTCGAGTCTTGAGGCGGACAGGTCGGTGGCGATGATGCAATCGACACCCACATGCGCCAACGCGGCCACGACCAGCTGACCGATGGGGCCGGCACCCAATACGAGGACCGACTTGTCCATGCCGAGACCTTCGCCGATATGTGGAAGCCCTGGGCCGAAGGCACGTTCGACCGCACGCGTGGCCACTGCGGCTGGTTCGGTCAGCACGGCGTGTTCGCTCGACAGGCCATCGGGAATCTTGAAGACCCACGAGCGGGGTCCCAGATGCATGACCTCGGAGAATCCACCGCGGGGGGTCGGCGCTACATCGCTGGAGACGAAACCGTGCACGTATCGATTGGCGCACAGCGTCGGACGCTGTGGTTGGTGCAGGCAATACCAGCACTTTCCACAAGCCTGCGAACTGGGTGTCGTCGTCACACGGTCACCAACGGCCAATGGGCCGCCGACGATGGCCATCTCGTCGTGGGCACGAGAGCCGAGCTCCTCGATGACACCCACCAGTTCATGTCCGGGAATGATGGGGAACTGCAGGGGCATGTGCCCCGCATACATGTGTTTGTCACTGCCGCAGATTCCGGTCCGCTCGATCTTCAGCAGGATGTCATCATGGCCGATGGCGGGGCGGGGGAATTCGCGGATCTCCATCTTTCCCGGCGCCGTCATCACGGCGGCCTGGACTGTGCTGGACATGGGGATTCCTCTCGTCGGTCGGTTGCTGCTCGGTAAAGGGGTCAGCGGACTTTGCCGCGTGCTGCAATCGGCCAGATCGCCTCGAGGCGACCGTCGCGTACGGCGTAGATGTGGTCGTGGAGATTTATGGTCGTGCAGCCGTGCCCGGGGATGAACTCGATCAGATCTCCCACTTCGAGGTGGCAGGGGCCATCCACGGCGCGCAGGCGTCCGTGCTCTTCGGACAGGGCGTGGCACTCAAGAAAACGAAGGCCCTTTGGATCCCAGCCGACATCGATGCCCTCCTTGGAGGGCAGGCGGACGTCGGGCATCCCATGCTCAGGTGTGACGCTCTTCAGTCCGGCGTCGGTGATCACCTGATCTTCGGCGGGGCGGCTCGTGACCGTGGTCAGAACGGACAGAGCGTGGGCAAAGCCCAGATCCAGCCGGCCATAGGCGGCGTCCATCAGTGCATACGACCCAGCTTGCACTTCCGTCACGACATCGTACGTGGTGGAGATGTAATAGTCGCCCGTGGCGGATGTGCTGACGATCTCCACATCGATCCCCGCACCACGAATCCGGGCCACACAATCGGAAAGTCGTTGAAGACACTCGTTGGCACCTGTCTCACGGGCCTGCTTGTCCTCCAGGTCGACCACATGCCCCTGATAACCCATGACACCGGCAAATCGCAGGTGTTTCGCTTGAGCTGCTTCGCGGCACAACTCGACCACATCGGCCGACTCTGCTTCTACACCACAGCGGTTGTGGCCGATGTTGATCTCTACGAGGATCCGTGGATTCACGCCGGCTGCACCAGCCGCCTGGTCGAGATCGTCGAGATTGTCCGGGTGATCGACGGCGACCATGATGTCGCATCGACGAGCCAACTCCATCAGTCGTTCGATCTTGCGGCGACCGATGACCTCGTTGGCGATGAGGATGTCATCGATGCCGGCATCAGCCATCACTTCCGCCTCACCCAGTTTGGCACAGGTGACGCCGATGGCACCTGCGGCCATCTGCATGTTGGCGATGGCCGGCGTCTTGTGTGACTTCGTGTGGGGTCGAAGCTGCTTGCTGGAAGCCGCGAAGTGTTCCGCCAGCTTCTGGATGTTGTGGTCGAGGGCATCGAGGTCGCACAACAGCACAGGCGTGTCGATCTGGTCGACGGCCATGCCGATGTGTTCGTGGTCGGGGCTCACCAAGTTAATAAATCTCCCTGATCGTCCAGTTCCATCGGTGCGGCGTCAGTGACGACGCTCAGATCTTCTCGTTTTTCGACTTCATCGGCGTAGGCCTCCGCGACCCACAACTCACCGAGTTGAAGAGTGTTGCGAATTCGCAGGACCCGGGCGTTTTCGGGCGCGACATACCCGACCGTCTCCAGGGCCTTTTCCATGCACTCCCGATCGGTGGGAAAGGCGATGGGGATCGCTGCACCGGAGGGGGCATTGCCCGTCATGCAGTTAATGACCGTCGATTCCACATCCATCTTGTCGATGACACGCTGGTGGATGTATTCGGATGTACCCACACCGGCCGCATTGCCATGGGTCTCCGGTGTCAGGTCACGAACCAGAATCCGCGTCACCTTCGGAAACTCCTTTTCGGCAGCGCAGTGTTCGTAGAACTTTCGCCCCACCACGTTGGAGTCGAGTCCCGAGCCTGAAATGTTCTTGCCGATCTCGTCGATGACGAGCAGGTCGACGCGATCGAAGGGAAGTCTTGGCATCCACTTCTTGGCCAGCACGAGCAATTCCCGCTCGCGCTCGGCGAAGTTCTCTGGCGCCACAGCTTCGATCATCGCCGTGTGGTCATACTGATTCTCCACGATGGCCAGCCCAAACAGGATCCCACACTTGTCGATCACTTCAGAGGCGACGGCGCGGATAATGCGATCGAAGGAATACTGGACGATGGCCTGATGATAGAGGGCGGCCCCTTTGTGTTTGCCGAGGCCGATCAACATCATCTTGTGAAGCCCGGATTCGATTTCACCGACGAACCCTGTGTGAGGCTTGATTCTGCCCGCAACCACGACGTGATCCGCTTCGGCGGCATACTTGTCGAAATAGACCGGCACTTCGCCCTCGACGGTACCGACCTGCACGACGTCCATCGTGGCGCGGATCTCGCAGCCCACATATTCGGCTGTGACGCCGTAACTCTCGACGATTTGCTGTTGTCCCTCAGCAGTACCGCCACCATGGCTCCCCATGGCTGGCACGATAAAGGGCTCGCCCCCAAGATCCTTCACGGCGTCGACGATGGATTTCGTGATCAAAGCGATCTCGTTGATACCACGACTGCCCACGGTAATGGCGACCGAGTCACCTGTCTTCACCCTGGACTGCAGATTCAAGCCAGCGATCTGTGCCTTCACAGTGCCGGCGATGTCGTCCACCTCCGGTGCCTCGAAGTGCTGGCGGATGCGGATCATATTAGGTAGGGCCATGGAATGCTCCGGAATGGCGGACGGGAATCTCGGAAGACAGAAAGATGGGACGAACCACCCCTCGTGTCACTTTCGTACAGGCCGGCGTGAATCTGTGGCGAGATCCTTCACCCCGCCAACCAGCCACCGTCTACGGGAAACAGCTGCCCCGTGATGTAGGCGGCTGCATCAGAGCCGAGAAAGACGTAGAGTCCAGCCATGTCCTGGGGAGTGCCCCATCGTTTCATCGGGATGCGGCTGAGGATCCAGGCATTCTTCTCTTCATCTTCTCTCAGCGGCTGGGTCAGGGGGGTGGCGATGTACCCTGGGCTCACGCCGTTGACGGTGATCCCTTCCTGAGCCCATTCCACGGCCATGACCTTGATGATCATGCCAACTCCGCCCTTGCTCGCGGCATAGGCAGACAGACCTGGTACGCCCATGTGACTGGCCAGGGATGTGGTATTGATGATACGACCACCGTCGCCCTGAGCCTGCATCTGCCTGGCCGCCTGCTGCGACAGATACCAGACGCCACGCAGGTTCACGTCGATGATCTTGTCGAATTCCTCGATGGGAAAGTCCACTGTCGGCGCTCGATGGTTGATCCCCGCATTGTTGACGAGGATATCCAGCCGGCCAAACTCGCTCACCGTCTCCCCGATGGCCTGATCAATCTGCTCGGCGTCAGCCACATCCGTGGGTATGGGTAACGCTCGAACCCCAAGCCCACGAATCTCATCTGCGACTTCGTTGAGTTGATCCTGAGAGCGGCTGATCACGGCCACATCAGCTCCGGCTTGTGCATAGGCCACGGCCACGCCACGCCCGATCCCACGGCTGGCGCCGGTGACCAGCGCCGTTTTGCCCTTCAGGTTCATCGAATCGAGAATCACGTCATCTCCTGGTTTCTATAGGGCTGTGCGAAACAGTGTCTGCATGTCGGCGAGGGTGGTCTTGCGCGGGTTGATGGTCACATTGCCACTCTGCATCGCCGTACGTGCGAGTTTGCTCAACCCGCTGGCTTTCACGCCGGTTTCTTTCAACATAGAGGGGATTCCCAGATCATCGTTGAGCTGTCGCACAGCCTCGACGGACAGACAGGCCGCGTCGTAGTCGGACAGACCCTCGGTCTGTTCACCGAGGGCACTGGCAATCTGCGCGAATTTGCCCAGCCGCGATTGCAGGTTGAAGTCCATCACATGAGGAAGTAGAACCGCATTGGCCAGGCCGTGATGCACGCCAAACTGGGCGCCCACAGGATGGGACATGGCGTGCACATTCCCCAATCTCGTCTGGGCGAAGGCGACGCCGGCCATGCAACTGGCCAGCAGCATCTGCTCGGTCGCCTCCGTCTCGTGGTCGTTGGCGCAGGCGACGCGAAGATGCTCGCCGATCATCTCAATGGCCGTCAGCGCGATCCCGTCTGTGAAGGGCGCGGCAAGCAGGTTCGTGTAGGACTCGATGGCGTGAGTGAGGGCATCCATCCCCGTCGTGCCCCCCAGGCCGATGGGCAGGGCGACGGACAGATTCGGATCCAGGATCGCGGCGGACGGTGCGATCTTCCAGCTGATCACGGGATCTTTGTTCTGCGTCTTTGGATTGGTGAGCACCGCAAAGGGTGTCACCTCGCTCCCCGTACCGTAGGTGGTCGGAATACACACAAGAGGAGGCAGGTCGGCCGCCACCTTTCCCGCGCCCAGGTACTGGTCGATGCGCCCCCCGCCGGTGGCCACGACGCCGATCATTTTGGCCACATCCATTGGTGAGCCGCCGCCAAGGCCCACGATGGCACTGCACGAACCCTTGGCATAGGTCCTGGCGCCGGCGCTGACATTGCGAGCGACAGGATTGCCGACCACGTCGGTAAACAGGGTCCACTTCATGCCTGCATCGTCAAGAACGGCCGTCACCTGGGAAACGATACCTGCCTCAACGAGGCCAGCATCGGCGACGATGAGCGGTTGAGCGTCGGCGTTGAGCAGATTTGCCAATCGCGCGATCGACCCGGCGCCATGAACGACGTGGGTGGGCATGCGGAAATCGAAGAAAGACTGGAAAGCCATCGTCTTGCCCTTCAGGCTGCGTGAGCTCGTGCCTGCAGTTGTGCGTGAGCGTCGTTTGGACTGGGCTCTCGAGAAAGTACGAGGGTCACTCGGACAGGTCGAGAAGGGGCAGCAATTCTGTCAGGTGATAGAAGGTCTCTTCCTGCTCTGGTTGATCTCGGTCGTGGGACAGGTGCACATAACGCACACCCGCAGCAGCACTGGCGACGCGATCGTAACGACCATCCCCCACAAACACGGCGGCCTCCGGATCGATGTCGAAATGACGTAGCGCGATCAGCAATAGGTCGGGTGCCGGCTTGAGCACGCCATCCTCGCGACTCAAGCACAGGTCGAAGGAAAGCTCGTAGCGCTCGACGACCAGATTCATGGCGGCACGATGGTTGTTGGTTATCAGGGCTCTCCGGAGGGGAAGCTCGTCGAGACGGGTGAACAACTCGGCCAGACCTGGATTGGCAGGCGCCAGACGGGCAGCGTCCATCTCGAACTCCCGGACCACGGCCTCGGCCTGTTCCTGCTGCGGCGGAGGAAGCGTCTCGACGTAGTCGATGATGCCCAGGCCATCGGTGGCTCCGATGGCAGTACGAAGCTTTGTCCAATCGATCCAGGGGGCGGTGAGAGTACCGTCCATGTCAAAGAAAATGGACTTCAGCGTCATGAGGTCTCAGTGAACAGTCTAGCGATCTCATCGACGGAGAATTGTGGCAGTGCTTCCCACGAATCATCGCGGCGCAGTCGCACCTCAGATGAACGCCCTTCTACGTGGCCGCTTCTGACGGTGCCGATCTGCGCGGCCACGATGCCCCGCGTCGCAAGGGCGTCGACGATCGTTCTGGTCGTCCCCGCCGTGCAGCCAATCAGGAGTGCGCCTGAAGAAATCGCCCCGAAGGGGTCGATGCCGACATCGTCGCACAATCGTTGGGAGAGGGGGGAGATCGGCAGCGTATCCGCGTCGATGTCCAGGTCGACGCCAGATGCGGTGGCGATTTCTACGAGTGCCGTTGCCACGCCGCCTTCCGTTGGATCGTGCAAGGCGTGGATCTCTCCGGCGGCTTGAGCGATGCGAGCATCCTCGACCACACTGATTCCGGGTTGGGTCAGATAGTTGGCTGCTTCGGCCAGATCCCGATCACTCCAACCCTTGCCACGCAGCGTGTCCGGCATTTCCCGCGCGACGATGCTCGTCGCCTCGATGGCCAAGCCCTTGGTCAGCAACAGAGCATCTCCCGGCAGCAGGCCCGACGATCGAATCACTTCGTTCGAGTTGACCTCGCCGAGCATCTGGCCGATGACCAGGGGCCGGTCGAGTCCCGTCGTGACTTCAGAATGTCCGCCCGCCACACTGACACCAAGCTGACTACACGCGTCAGCAATCTGTGCGAAGATCTCCTCAAACAGGGATTCCGTTGCCAGGTGCTCAGGGACGATCACGGTGGAGAGGAACCACTTCGGCGTGGCGCCCATGGCTGCGATGTCGTTCGCATTCACATTCACCGCATACCAACCGACTCTGTCTGTGGCGAAAGTGATGGGATCCGTCTTGGCCACCAGAGATGTCTCGCCAAAGTCGATGACCGCTGCATCCTCCCCGACACCCGGACCGACGCGCAGTCGCGGATCAACGTGTGCGGCGTGGGTCTGAAGCAGTCGCGCAAGGACGTGGTGAGGGACTTTTCCCGGTGGGAAGGTCGTCATCACGCCTGTTCAATCTGCCGATAGTGAGCGGAAATGGCGGCGACGAGATCTTCTACGCTACTCGAGGCTGGTTGAATCTCGGGCTTCAGTCCCAGATCGATGATGGCGCCGGCCGTGGTAGGACCGATGACGGCGATATCAGCTTTCTCAAGATGTTGCAGCGCGTGGGCCCTCCCAAGGACGGTGCAGAAATGGTCGACGGCAGAGGGGCTCGCGAAGACGACACAATCGATGGCATCGTCGGTCAATTCCTCCGGGATCGACACCGACTCCGGCACGGGCGGCAGGTTTTCGTACGCCGTGACACGCGCAACTGTGGCACCGCGACGCTCGAGTTCCTGATCCAGTTCGGTCGCTCCGAGGGCCGATGAAGGAATCAGCACACGGGCACCTTCCAGGTCGATCTGTGCGAAGGCTTCGGCCAATCCCGCCGCTGAGTGAGATGTCGGTGTGAGATCGGGGACGATGCCCACTTCGCCGAGGCGTGAAGCCGTGGCAGATCCGATAGCGGCTACCCTGCAATGACCAAGTGCGCGCGCATCTCGCCCGGATTCCTGCAGGGGGTCGAAGAAGAACCGGACCGCATTCGGACTGGTGAACACGACCCAGCCATAGTGCTCTAACTCCGAGAGTGCAGTCTCCAAGGGGGCTGGGTTCTCCGGCCCGGTCAGATGCAGAAGGGGCAACTCGAAAACCTCGCCGCCTTCGGCTTCGAGCATCAACCGCAGCGGACGGGATTGCTCGCGGCTTCTTGTGATCAGAACTCGTCGTCCGAAAAGCGAGCGGCCTTCAAACCATTCCAGGGCTTCTCGTTGCTCCACGACGTCGCCGACCACCATCAGGATGGGCGAGCGTAAGTCTGCCTCGCTCATCCTGTCTTCGAGCGTTCCCAGTGTGGCCAGCAGCGTGTGCTGCTGGGGGCGCGTGCCCCATTGAATGGCTGCTGCTGGAGTTTCAGCTTGTCGACCACCTGCCACCAGCGCTTTGGCAATGGCACCGGCATTCCGGCTGCCCATGAAGATCACGAGTGTGCCACCCAGTTTGGCGAGTGCGGCCCAGTCGACCTCGGTAGCTTCGGGGTCTTCGTGACCGGTGACCAGAGTCGCGGTCTGCGAGAGGCCGCGATGGGTGAGGGGAATCCCTGCATAAGCCGGCACCGCCATGGCCGCCGACACACCGGGCACGACCTCGAAGGGGATGCCCGCGTCGCGCAGGGCGATCGCCTCTTCACCGCCGCGGCCAAAGACATATGGGTCGCCTCCCTTGAGTCGGACAACCCGCCGACCTGCTCTGGCGGCCTCGACCAATTGCTGGTTGAGTTCATCCTGGCGTCGTGTTGAGTCGGCAGGACGTCCGCCGCGATGGCCGGCGTAGACGCGTTCGCAGGTCCCGGGAGCCAACTCGAGTAACCGAGGATCGAGCAGGTCGTCGTAGAACACGACATCGGCTTCGCTTAGGAAACGGGCGCCCTTCGTCGTCAGCAGTCCCGGGTCACCGGGGCCGGCCCCCACGATATAGACGCAGCCGCCCGTCGCATGGGGCAGGTGTTCCATGGGTCGATCAGGCCGCGTCGGCAAGCAACGAGGCGGCGCCTTCGGCCTTGAGTTGGTCGCCGAGCTGCACACCCAGGTCGGCCGCCTCTGCGGGAGAGCCGGAAACAACGCCGTGACAGGCCGTGGTGCCATCGGCGCTAAGGACGGTGCCATCTATCTGGAGTTTGTCGCCCGACATGCGGCCCCACGCGGCGATGGGTGCCCGACAACCCCCACCGAGGCTGGCGAGAAAGGCGCGCTCGGCCGTCACGCTCGCATGCGTTTCGTCATGGTCGAGAGCAGCCACGATTCGGTGAGACTCGGTGTCGCTGACCAACGTCTGTAGCCCCAGGGCGCCTTGGCCAGGTGCCGGAAGAACCTGCATGGGATCGAGATAGGCGCTGATCCGATCGGAGTAGCCCAGTCGATGCAGGCCGGCCGCCGCCAGGACCACGGCATCGAGTTCTCCCTCTGAGACCTTTCGAAGTCTCGTATCCACATTACCGCGAAGATCCGAGAATCGCAGGTCGGCTCGTAAGGCAAGCAGCTGAGCCTGACGACGTGTGCTGCCCGTACCGACGCGGGCACCATCGGGCAGTTGTTCGAGTCCACCACCGTCGGAGGTGACCAGAACGTCTCGCGTGTCTTCGCGGGTTGGAATGGCCGACAAGCGAAGCCGTTCGTCCATCTCGGTGGGCAAGTCCTTCAGGCTGTGTACGGCCAGTTGCCCCTGGCCCGCCAGCAAGGCTCGCTCAATTTCTCGCGTGAAGACGCCCTGACCGCCGATCTGGCTCAGGGACTGCCTGTCCACATCTCCTCTCGTGGAGATGATTTCAAGCTGAACGTCGATCTCCTGCTGCCAGTGGGCGGCAAGGTGATCCCGAACCATCCCCGACTGCGTCGTGGCCAGCTGACTGCCTCGGGTACCGATGAGAATCTTCGTGGACAAAGTCTGCCATCTTCGATGCGTGGAATGAGGATTGGAATATGCGTGGGCCCTGAGGAAGGAGCAACCGACCTCGCTTCATCGTACAAAAGAAGAAGGGCGTGGATCCTGATGGATCCACGCCCTCCCAGACAGCTGATCGACTGGCTTAGACCATGTCGTAGTACATGGCGAACTCATGGGGATGCGGGCGCAGCCGAAGCGCGTCGATTTCCTCTTCGCGCTTGTAGCTGATCCATGCTTCGATCACATCCTCCGTGAACACATCGCCCTTGAGCAGGAAGTCGTGGTCCGCCTCCAACGCGTCCATCGCCTCTTCGAGGGATGCAGGTGTCAGGGGAACGGCTGCACGCTCTTCCGGAGCCAGGTCGTAGATGTCCTTATCCATCGGCTCACCCGGATCGATCTTGTTCTCGATGCCGTCGAGACCGGCCATCAGCATGGCAGACAGAGCCAGGTAGATGTTGCAGTTCGGGTCTGGGCAACGGAACTCGATCCGCTTGGCCTTGGGGCTGGAGTTATACATCGGGATTCGGACCGATGCAGAGCGGTTGCGCTGGCTGTATGCCAGGTTTACCGGGGCCTCGTAGCCGAGAACCAGACGACGATAGGAGTTCGTTGTCGGGTTGGAGAGGGCCAGGATCGCGCGCGCATGCTTCAGGATGCCGCCGATGTAGTACAGCGCCATCTCGCTCAGGCCCGCATAACCATTGCCCGCGAATAGCGGCTTGCCGCCCTTCCACAGGCTCTGGTGACAATGCATGCCTGTGCCATTGTCCTCGAACAGAGGCTTGGGCATGAAGGTCGCCGTCTTGCCGTGCCGGCGCGCAACGTTCTTGACGATGTACTTTTACATCATCATGCGGTCGCCGCACAGAACCATGGGGCAGAAGCGGATATCGATCTCCTGCTGACCACCGGTACCGAGTTCGTGGTGATGGAGCTCGATCTCGAGACCCGCATCGATCATGGTCTGCACCATCTCGGAACGGACATCGTGCATCGAATCGTGGGGCGGAACGGGGAAGTATCCACCCTTGAACGGCGGCTTGTAACCCAGGTTCGCAGGCTCTTCAGCAGCACCCGAATTCCAGCGACCCTCCTGCGAGTCGATGAAGTAGTAACCGGAATGCTGATTCTGGTCATACTGAATGTTGTCGAAGACGAAGAACTCAGCTTCGGGGCCGAAGAAGGCCGTGTCGGCGATCCCCGTCGACTTCAGATACGCATCGGCGCGCTTGGAAACTGCGCGTGGGTCACGGCCATAGTCGACTACAAGTTCGTCGACTTTCCCGGCACCTGGCAGACATCTGAGTGGGGAGATCTTTCAGGCTGTGAACGGCCAACTGAACGCGACCATCGAGGAGGGCCCGCTCGATCTTGCGGGTAAAAGCGCCCTGTCCACCGATCTGACTCAACGACTGTTGATTGACGTCTCCCTTGGTCGAAATGATCTCGAGCCGGACGTTGATTTCTTCACCCCACGCAGCGGCGAGCTGGTCGCGGATCATCCCGGATTGGATCGTGGCCAACTGGCTGCCGCGCGTGCCAATCAGGAGCGTCGTGTGCACAGGTTGCTTTCTTCACGAGGAGGAGATAAGCGGGGAATATGCGAGGGGGTCAAGGTCGGAGCAACCATCGATGTGCAGAGGTGAAAAGGAGCCGTGAAGCCTTCACGGATTCCACGCTTTCCAAGAGCTGTAATGGGGCAAACGTGCTGCAGTCCCGTGATCGAGACCCGCTTCTGAAGAAACGTCAGAACAGGAAACGGGGCGACGCCGTTCGGCATCGCCCCGTCCGTATGTCAGCCCACAGGTCGATCGTTTCAGGCGAGAGCCTTCTTCGTTGACTGGATGATGACGGCAGCGACTTTGTAGGGGTCGGCGTTGGAAGCAGGGCGGCGGTCTTCCAAGCGGCCCTTCCACCCGTCTTCGATAGTGTTGACGGGGATACGGATCGAAGCGCCACGGTCGAGGGCGCCGTAACTGAACTTATCGATCGATTGAGTCTCGTGCAGACCCGTCAGGCGCTGGTCGTTGTCGGCGCCGTAGACAGCAATGTGCTCGGGGATATTCTTGCCGAACTCTTCACAAATCCTGGTGAAGGTCTCTTCCTTGCCTGACTCGCGCATGGCGCCGCAGGAGAAGTTTGCGTGCATACCTGACCCGTTCCAATCTCCCTTGATCGGTTTCGGGTGCAAGTCAATGACGAGGCCGTATTTTTCGGCAGTGCGCTCGAGCAGGTAGCGGCCGACCCACATTTCGTCACCCGAGCGACCGGCGCCCTTGGCGAAAATCTGAAATTCCCACTGCCCCATCATCACTTCCGAATTGATTCCCTCCACGTTAAGACCCGCTTCAAGGCACAGGTGCAAGTGCTCATCAACGAGGGCGCGACCATGGGCGTTCTGGCTACCGACTGAAGTGTAATACGGACCTTGAGGAGCAGGATAGCCTCCCTTCGGGAAACCGAGGGGAAGGCTAGTGTCCGGATCGATGATGGTGTATTCTTGCTCGAAACCGAACCAGAAGTCATCGTCATCGTCTTCTATCGTCGCCCGGCCATTGGAAGCGTGCGGTGTGCCGTCGGGGTTGAGGACTTCCGACATCACCAACCAGCCATCGCCACCAAAACGGTCCGGATCGGGGAAGACGGCGACCGGCTTCAGCAGACAGTCAGAGGAGTCCCCTGCAGCTTGCTCTGTCGATGAACCATCAAAGTTCCAGACTTTTGCATCCTCGACAGAACCCGAAAAATCCTTCTGGATCCTTGTCTTACTGCGAAGGCTCTGCGTCGGCTCGTAGCCGTCGAGCCAGATATACTCCAACTTCGATTTGGACATAGGGGATTAACCTTCCTTTTTCATTTCTGGTAGTGACTTAGTGACGCAGCGGGCGCTTTTGCCTCGAAGGCACCGCTACGAAAACAAAAATCCAATTTGGAGACAAGCGCCCGATTTTCCGGAGCATTTCACGACGCCGATCACCGAGTTTTAAGAAGACTGCTTCACAGATGGTCTCGGTTTTGACGGGTCCAGCATCCGTGGCTGGCAGGCGATCAACGAGTCCGACATGCTCGTCATGCATGATCCATCGACGGCGGTCATGGATCCATTCACCGAGGTGCCCACACTCTCGTTGATCTGCGACATTGTCGACCCGATCACGCGCGAAGACTCATCTTGACACCGTCACGTTTGGCCTGAGCAACGACGGATTTGGCGCTGGCCTTGCTGGAAGCGGCGGCCTTGGCCTTCGGCTTCCTGGTGGTACTCTTTGCCATTGATTCCTCATAGCGGGGATCGGGTGGGATCGACGGTGGATGGATAAAGTTTTCTGGCGTCGCGCAAGCGAGCCGGGCATGTCTTGAAGCGGCGTAGTATGAAAGAAATCCCC
>PATE01000129.1 GCA_002712305.1 Gemmatimonadota bacterium
GAGGAGGAGGAGGAAGCTCCCGCGAACGACGAGGAGCAAGTCAACCCCACGAAGGTCGAAAAGGACAAGGAATTCGACCCGTTCGAGACGGTTCGCAATATCCGTGGCGATCTCGAGGACATCTACGAATCCATCGAATCTTTGCGCAATGACGAGGACATCGTCAAAGCCATGGCCCAGCGACTTGCCGCCGCCAACAACGGTAAGGCAAACGACTGACTCATGGAGACGACCTTCGCACCCGCTGGACTTGCTGTGTTCCTTCTCATCGTGTGTCTTATCACACGCGAGAGCACCGAGGCCAAATTGCGCTCCATGCGGATGGAGTTGATGGGCCTGCGATCCAAGGAACGCACGCTGGAAGAGCAGGTGAAGGCCGTACAGAAAACCGAATCGCAGATCCGTGAAGGCATGATGCGCATGAGTCGCACAGAGAAAACCACAGGCCATGTCGTGATCGACCTGTTCCGCAAGCTGACCACCCTCTATGAGTTCATTCGGCAGGAGCCCATGCCGCCCGTGCCAGATCCGGATGGCGCCGTCTCCAGGGGAGAAGAGGTCGCCGCTTGAAGGTCCGGCGTTTTGGCCACTCGGACTGGCAGGTCAGTGAAATAGGTCTCGGTGGCTCCTGGTTCTATGGTCGACCTGAATTCGGCCCCAAGCCCATTTCCTATGGCGTCAACCTCGTTGAGAGGGCGATCGAATTGGGAATCAACTACTTCGACACGGCGCCCCTGTACGGGAAAGGACGCAGTGAAGAGGTACTGGGACATGCCCTGAAAGGCATTGATCAGCCCTACTACCTGGCGACGAAGGTCGGCTACTTCCCCGAACCCTTCGACTACACGCGTGACAGTGTTCTGCGTGGCTTCGAAGCCAGTCTCAAACGCCTTCAGGTCGATCGCGTCGACCTGGTGCAGATCCACGAATCTGAACAGGCCGGCTGGGACGGCGTCTTCGGTGCGGGGCGCACCCTCGAGACACTTCGCGAGCTGAAAGAACAAGGCCTTACAACTCACATTGGCCTGACCGGGTCGGACCTCACGTTGATGGCGAAGATTCTCGATGAGGTCGACGATTTCACGTCGGTCATCACCTTCCTCAAGTATGACATGCTCGTCCAGGACGCGGCCGACGAGTTGATCCCCAGCGCCGCGCGCAATGATGCTGCCGTGATCTGCGCATCTCCCCTGCACGGAGGTTTGCTGGGATCAAAACGCGACCACTGGCGCGAAACGGGTCGCTTTGCTGAGCGCTATGAACGCCAGGAGCGGATCGAGGCCGTGCTGTCCGAGCATGATATCACCTCGGTCGAAGCGGGCCTCAGATATCTGCTGTCCGACGACCGCGTGGGGATGATTCTGTCGGGGGTTGCCAGCGTCGAGGAGTTGGAGACCTCCGTGGCCGCCTCGACGGCAGGCCCGCTGCCCCCTGGGCTGATCGAGCAGATCAACAGCGCCTGAGCAGATCAGCACTGAGCAGATTCACGACACCCGAGACTCGCCTTTCACATTCTACCAGACTGGATCATCCGTGCCCCCTACTCGTGTTGGCTTCATCGGCCTCGGTCACATTTCCATTCACGCCCACCTGCCTGGACTGCAGCCGTTGGTCGAGTCCGGTCAGGTCGAGTTGTCGGCCTTCTGTGACGTCAGCGAAGAAGCACTCGCCGAGCAGTCTGCCGCCTTTGGAGCCAAGGCGACCTTCACCGATCATGTGCAGATGTTCGAGCAAGCCGACTTGGATGCCGTGTACATCAATCTGCCGCCGACACTGCACACGGATCAGGTGTCCATCGCTGCCCAACGCGGTATTCACACTTTTGTCGAAAAACCAGTCAGTCTCGACATGGCTCAAGCGACAGGGTTCGCCCGACAGATCGAAGAGGCGGGCATCGTGGCTCAGGTCGGCTTTATGAGCCGCTACTATTCATCCGCCGAACACGTCGTCGAGTTGCTGCGAGACCGCACGCCTCGCCACGTGCAGGTATCCCTCTTCTATTCGGGCAAACCCGTGCGTTGGTGGACGAGTCGCTACGAAGAGTGCGGTGGTTCCTTCGTTGAGAACACGATTCACATGATCGACCTGATTCGTTACTTCCTCGGGGATATCGACGATGTATCGGCTTTCTATCTCTGGCGAGAGCCCGGAGAAGGCCCAGAGATGATGAACATGCCCCACGTGTACGACGTGAACTATCGGTTCGCCTCGGGCGTCGTAGGCAACGCGACCACCTCGCGCGTTCTCACCGATGCCAATGGTGCTGGACGTGGCGAGGTCCTGATCATCTGCGATGACGCGCTCATCGAATGGTCGACAACGAAGGTGACCGTCAATGGCGAGACCACCTTCGAAGCAGAGCCGAAGGGGCGTGAAGCCTTTGCGCTGCAGGCGGCTGCGTTCATCGAGGCCGTTCAGGCCAAGGACCCCTCTCGCATGCGCAGCCCCTACGGACCCAGCCTCAATTCCCTGGCCGCCGTGCTCGGCGCCAACGCATCGGCCGAGAGAGACGGGCAGCGGCTGGCGTTGGCCGATGTGGAGGCCAGCGAGGTCACCTGGAATCCACGACACTGCGCCGGCCACGGGACACCCACCCTCGACTGAGAGATATGACACAGCTACGAGCCGGTATCTCGCGCAAAACGATCACGCCGCCAACTGGCATTCACTTGATGGGATACGGCAATCGAATTCAGGGAAATGTCGGTGCCCATGATGATCTGTATGTGTCCACCGTCGCTTTCTACGATGGCGAGTCGTACGCCGCCATACTCACGGCCGACCACACCTTCATCAACTCGGTGCTGGTGAAACGAATCAAGGCCGAGGTCACAGCGACTACTCCGATCGAAAGGGACGCTATATTCCTGTGTTGCTCGCACACCCATGCCGGTCCGATCGGATACGCCGATCATGAGTCCTCCCCCGAGGCCCTCGCGTATGTAGATGACCTGGTCGGACGGTGTGCCGACAGTGTCACCGACGCCCTGGCAGAACTCCAGACCATCACCCTCCACGCCGGCACCGATCGATCACAAATCAACATTAATCGCCGCGAACTCAGTGATGGGGGCCAGATTGTGATCGGCGAAAACCCCGAGGGGCTCGTCGACCACGAAGTCCAAGTCGTGCAGTTGCAGGGGGCGTCCGGATTGCCGGTGGCCAACCTCGTCAACTACAGCTGCCACCCTGTCGTGATGGGCCCCCTCAACCGCCAGGTCTCGGCAGACTGGGTCGGCGCGATGCGTCAGGGTGTCGAGGATGCCGCCTCAGGGATGTGCCTCTTCATCCAGGGCACACCAGGTGACATCAATCCTCGTAAGATGCGCTGGTCGGAGGACAGTTGGGATGAGGTGAAAGAACAGGGCCGTGATGTGGCTGCCGCCGTCGTCCGAGCCTGCCAGCAGTTGACACCCGTGGCCAGCGGCCCCCTCCGCGCCCGGCAGCAAGATGTGTGGCTGAAGCTTCTTCCCGCCAGGCCCTTCGACGAAGCCTTCCGGGCCCTCGTGCCTGGGATCACGAGTCTCGAAGAATATCACACAGAACGGCAGAAGGCCTTTCCGTGGCACGTCGAACTCGACCACCGAGACGACGCTACGTACTCAACCGTCGCGGTGGGAACGTTGAGGCTGGGAGACTGGTCTCTGGCCACGATGGCGACGGAGCCCTTTTGCGAGACAGGTCTCGGCATCAGGGACGGATCTTCGGCGCAGATGACGTTCGTTTCGGGATATACGAATGGCTGCAACAGCTACTTACCCGTTGCCTCTGCCTACGAATCCGGCGGTTATGAAGTCGAAACGGCACCGTTGTTCTACAAACTCCCCTCGGCCTTCTCGTCTGAGAGTGAAGCCACTGTACGACGCGCGATCCTTGAACTTCTGCGATCAGACTAGCGCCAAAGTGCGTCTCACCAGGATTACCTGTTGACCCCGGTCGCGAACTTTCGATGTATCGCTGAGAAAGCGAGTCCCATCAGGCCAAACTGAAGGGCCAGGTGGAGCGTTTCAATGGGGATGAAGACGTCCGGCCTGCACGCTCGCCTTGGCGGAGCACGCCAACACCTGCACGGTCCAATGGTAGAGAGCCGGCCGCCAGGGCGAATAGCAAACCTGCTCTCAAGGGCCGCTCCGCATCGTGGAATCGCGGATACACAGCGGCCAGGATCAGTGCCTGACTTGCGATGGCGGCAAATCCGAGAGCGAAACTGGGCTCCCCCTCGAAATAACCGAGGCTGCGATAGAGATCCTCGAACAGCGTGATGTGCCAGATCACGGCAACCGGAAAGGTCATCACGACGTAGGCCAGGGCACACAGCAGTAGTGGACGCAGCTTCATGATGGTTTGCTCGGCTCCTCAAGGATCAAATGCGGTGATCTACTCGCCGCCGAGGTCCGACCGGCGCCGCAATGTTGACTACTCGTCGGGCCAGATCTGCGAAAGACGACCCTGCGCACGATCGGTGGTGATCGTGAAGATTTCTGAATCCCCCGAGACGATCGATACGCGCACTTGCCGGCCCGCCTCGATCGAATAGTGAGAGAAACGCACCCGCTCAGGGATCCGATCCAAATGGACCGTCAGGGAACGCGTATCTCGTGCCCGTACATCGAGCTTGTCGGCGGCTAGCGATACTTCGACTTCGGCCATGCCCTCCCCCTCGACGGGCTCGATTGTAAGCCAGAGGATCCGCTTCGCTTCATCGGTGACCAGGTGCAGGCGGGGATAGAATCGTTCCGCCTGCCCGTCCAGACCGACACGCTGGTGGTGCTGCAGTTGATCCAGCACCCACGAGGCGGGAAAGTTGATCGGCAGATGAGGCGCGCCTTGAAGCCAATGTGGATCAGGCTGGAATCGATCGTACTGCCGAATCGCAGCGACGAGGGATTCGGTCTGCTCCGGTGGCACGATTTCATCGAGGGTGCCGTGCCAGAAGATCGTCGGCACATACTGGAAGTTCGGCGCGTACATCACGGCTGACTGACGTCGATACGTGTAATTAGTTGATGGCGAGAACGTGCCACCGAGTTCCACGCTCAGCAGAGAGTCGACCCTCGTCCTCAATTGGAGGGTTTTCGCACTGAGCGCAGTCGGAGCGGATCGTTTCTGCCATGCTTCGACGTCGTAGATGCCCTGCCCTGACACCACCGCCGCAAATCGGCCCGGATACTTGGCGGCTGTTACAGCAGACAACATCCCTCCCATGGAGCGCCCTGCCAGGTAGACGCGCGACGAGTCGACGGGATAGTGAGCCTCCATGTATTGGATCGCATCGATGAGATCGTGCTGGGCCTCGAGGGCTGCCATGGAGAAGCGCCCGTCCGAGTGTCGCCCGTGCAGTTCCGGCACCACCAGCAGCCAACCCCGCTTTTCGATCTCGTCGTAGTAGTAGGCTTGCGAATGGCGACTTCCCCACGCGTGGTGGGCAAGAACCAGAAGCGGTCGTTTGTCCTGTGCGGTGAGCGCTTCGGGAACGAGGGCGAACGCCAGTTGTTCGCTGCCATCGTAGGAACTCTTGAAGCTGAACTCGACCTGCTCGGCCCCCGCGGAGACACCGAGCGCCAGCAGGCAGACGAGAACGAGATGTCCCGCGTTGAGGACGCGAGGCGAGACACCAGATTGGCTCTCAGTCATTCGCTGATGCCAGCACGACATTGGTCGCCTCAAGTTCCCACGTCTCGTTGTAGATGGTCGGTTTCGGGCGCGATGGTGGGTACCCGGGCGGTGGCGATGCCGGATCCCACAGTTCATGGCGATCACGGCCACGGGGTGCGTCCAACCACTCGCGATCCTCGGCCGTGGCCTCCACCTCGCGTTGCAGAATGAACTCCACATGATCGAAGGCGGTGATCGCCACGTGCGCGAGAAAGACACGATCCACACCCTCTCCATCCCAGGTGGCCAGATCGGGAAGGACGACGGGACCCGTACAGATCTGAAACTCCGCATCCGCTTCATTGACATTGATCAGATTCACGGGAAACTCCACGGTCACCGTGACACCGCTCTCGGCGTCTACGTACGAGGATCGGGCATTCATACAGTCGTTGGCGAAGGTCGCTTCCACGATCTGTTTCGCATCGGTTAGCTCTCGAGTCTCACCGAATCGTTGGATCCGCAGTTGGGTTTCGGTGAACAGGTTCGACAGCGGGCTTCGCGAGACATCCTGTGTAACCGAACTTGGCTGTCTTGCCACGGGAATGGCGTGGTGTTCGCTGAAGACCAGTCGCCATTCGGCGCTGGGTATCTGAAAGAGGTTGCGGCGTGCGATCGTGTACTCAGATCGGCAGGGCGACCCGGCGTAGATCGGCGTGACCTTCCCGGAGGCATGTTCAGTAATCTCGCAGCAGGCCTCGAGATTGAACCGCACGTGATAGACCTGCCCCTCTTCGCCGACGAATCCGCCGGCATACTTGTAGTGCTCGTCGTGGCTCCAGGGCGTATGCCGCCAGGTGAAGGATGAGCGTGCAAAGTCGATCATGGGTTGCCTGCCCCTTTCCACTCCTGCTCGGCAAGTTGCGCGACCTCTGAACGCCGTGCGCGGAAGTCCTTCATCGGCTCCTCATCAAAGAAGACGTACAGTTTGTCGTCCTCGATGTGCCGGACCGTTGGATCGGCAGAGGCCGTCGAACCTGCCGAGACCGCCACGGCGCAGTGGCCACCAAATTGCGGAGCATATTTGGTGGGCTGGGCTTCGAACAGGGCTCGATGGTCTTCATTGACGAAGTGCCAGTCCGAGTCCATCCAACGCACGTGATGGGCGGGCGATCCCATCGTGGCCGCGCCATTCACGTGATAGGCGACGGTGTCGTAGCCGCTCAGGGCGACACCATCGGCCGTGTCGACGGGCTGATACCAGCCCCAGGACAGCGGGGATACATGGATGGAAAGGGGCAGAATGACAGCGAGGCCGAGAACGGCACCGACGACGATTCCAACACTCTTTCCTTTGTGTTCACTGATCCAGCGTAGCACGGTTCATCCTCCCGGTGAGGAGTCAATGTCTATGGTGCGGGGCCCAGCTCTGCCCAGGTACAGTGTGCATTATCGTGTGTCACAGGTGGCCAGGGCAAACGCTTGCCTTCAGGTCGGCAGATTCACATTATGCACGGTCAACCAAGCAACTGGGGAGAGCCCGGAGGCGAGAGATGGTACAGGATGTAGTTGAGGGTCTGCTGGCCCAGGCGGATGTCCAGGTCAACGGTGATCGACCGTGGGACCTGCAGGTCCACGATAAGGGCGCCTACCGGCGAATCCTCGTCGAAGGTTCCGTCGGCCTTGGTGAAACCTACATGGATGGGTGGTGGAGCTGCGAAGCCGTCGACCAGCTCATCGCCAAACTTGTCCTTGCTCGACTGAACAAGACCGTCGTCCCCCTGTCGGCGAAGTGGACCGTTCTGAGATCGAGGCTGTTCAACCTGCAGACACGACTCGGTTCACGCCGGGTCATCGATCGGCACTATGAGATCAGCCCTGCCGTGTTCATGTCCTTCCTCGATCCGTACAACCAGTACACCTGCGGCTACTTCAAAGACACGAGCGACCTGAATGTGGCACAGGAAAACAAACTCGATCTGATCTGCCGCAAGTTGCACCTGACCGAAAACGACCGAGTCCTGGATATCGGCTGCGGCTGGGGAGGATTCGCCAAGTTTGCCGCCGAACGATATGGCTGTCATGTCACAGGGATTACAATCTCGGATCAGCAGCTCGAGTATGGCAAGACCTTCTGTGAGGGTTTGCCCGTGACTCTGCTGAAATCAGACTATCGTGACTTCGATCAAACCGGCTTCGACAAGGTTCTGGTCTGCGGAATGATTGAACATGTGGGACATCGAAACTATCGACCTCTGATGGAAGTCGTGCACCGATCCCTTCGGGATGGGGGCCACTTCCTGCTGCATACCATCGGTCGTCACTCCTCGGGCACCAGTACCGATCCCTGGATTACCAAATTCATCTTCCCGAACTCCATGCTGCCTTCTGCCCGTCAGCTGACAACGGAGGCGCAAGGTCTGTTCGCGCTCGACGATTGGCACAACTTCGGCAGTTCCTACGATCCGACACTGATGGCGTGGCACAAGAATTTCGTCGACAACTGGGAGTCGATTCGCGAGGGATACGACGATCGATTCTATCGCATGTTCACCTACTATCTCCTCAGTTGTGCCGCTGTGTTTCGAGTGAACAAAAAGGTTCTCTGGCAGCTTGTGCTGACCAAACGACGAGGTGCTGTCGCCGGCTACCAGAGTGTCCGCTGACGGGAAACGAATCCATTCATGAACCTGCATCTGGTCGATGGCACATACGAGTTGTTCCGTGCGCACTTCGGCGCCCCGAACGCGCGCTCCGCCACCGGCATCGAAGTCGGCGCCTCCCGAGGTTTGTTGCGCTCCCTCCTGAATCTGCTTCGTGAGCCGGATTGTACCCATGTCGGCGTCGCCTTCGACCACGTGATCCGCTCCTATCGCAATGATCTGTTCGACGGGTACAAAAACGGGGAGGGCGTGGAGCCCGAGATCCTCGAGCAGTTTCCCATCGCCGAACGAGTGGCCGCTGCTTTGGGTGTTGTCGTGTGGCCGATGGTTGAGTTCGAGGCCGACGATGCCATCGCCAGTGCTGTGACCCGCTTCGTCGACGATGAACGGATTGATCAGATTTTCATCTGTTCGCCAGACAAAGACCTGGCGCAGTGCGTTCGGGGCGAGCGAGTCGTGCTCCATGATCGAATGCGCGACCGGGTGATCGACGAGCAAGGAGTCCACGAAAAGTGGGGTGTTGGCCCCGGTTCGATCGCCGATCTGCTGGCCCTGATGGGCGACACGGCCGACGGAATCCCCGGTATCGCGCGGTGGGGACAGAAATCGTCGGCCACACTTCTGGCCAAGTATCAGAACATCGAATCGATCCCTGAAGACCCAGGCACGTGGAGTGTGAAGGCACGCGGTGCCCAAGCGCTGGCAACGAATCTGACCGCCGAGCGTGAGGCAGCTCTGCTTTACAAGGAGTTGGCCACCCTGCGCCTCGACGTCCCCCTTACCGAGTCGCTCGAAGATCTGGAATGGCGGGGCGCACGGCGTGGGTTGATGGAGCAGGTCGGCGAAGAGATCACCGACCGCGGAATCCTAGAACGAATCGATCGCTGGCGCGACTGATTGATAACTCGATATCGATAGGGACACAATGGGTATCTATTTCGACCTCGGACGACCTGTCATCGGCGGTTGGTTTCAGGGAGGCTGGGTCCTACATGATCCGGTTCGGGGGCGAGACCTGCTCTGGGGTTCCGAACTGGGCCAGGAGGGGGCGGTACTGTTCGCCATCGACGTGGACAGTGGTCACGTGGTGGAAGAACATCGCATCGGATGCCGCGAATTCAATGCGACCCCTGACCCGAACGGTTTGCTATGGGTGGCCACCAATCACGGCCTGTTTCAACCCGGTCACCTACTGCTGTCGTGGAGTCCTCATACACGAGAACTCACTTCCCACGGTTTCCCACCCATCAGCGGCCAGCGATTCGCAGGTACTCCCTTCCTTGCAAGCACGGGACACATCTATCTCGGCTCTCACCCGC
Source organism: Gemmatimonadota bacterium (assembly GCA_002712305.1). GTDB lineage: Bacteria > Latescibacterota > UBA2968 > UBA8231 > UBA8231 > UBA12574. The sequence goes on from PATE01000129.1 coordinate 9,578, forward strand.
ATGGACACCTGAGCAGCTTCGAACCTGAAACCGGCACGTGGCGCGACTTCGGCTGCCTGGCCCCTGAACCGATCATCCCGGGGCAACACATTTGGTGCTACCCCCACGCCGAGTTGGAGTCGGGAGAAATCGCGTGTGGCATCACGAGAGATCCAACATCGAATGTGGCTCTCGACCCGCAGACCGGCGAGACCCGGCAACTGGATGAGATGCCCCCAACTGCTGCGAAAGCCGAACCCACTCGCGATATCCGACCCGACTTCTATCTGGCTGCCGACTACACGGTGGACGGACAGAAGCGAACGAGCGACTACAAACCCAGAGTCGCGACGGATATCGTCGGGCTGAATGTCGGCCCCGACGGCAAGATCTACGGAACCACCATCATTTCCATGCACATCTTCTGTTTCGATCCGGTTTCGCGTCAGCTGCAGGATCTGGGACGCGTCGGTTGGGGTGGTGGCGAGATCTATGATGTCATCGCCTCCGAAGACAAGGTGTATATGGGCAGTTACAGCGGAGGATACTGGGCTGCCTACGACCCGAAGCAACCGTGGGATCCTCAGAGAGAAGCCGGTGGCATCTCGCCGACCGCCAACCCACGCTGCTTCGGTGAACTCGGCCAGGACATGAACCGGCCCTTCGAATACGCCATCGGCCCCGACGGTCGCATCTATATCGCCTGTCGCTCCAACTACCGAATTCCGGGAGGCGGACTGGCGCGATTCGATCCGGCCTCCGAGGAGATCCGCGTCTTCCGCGACGAAGAGCAAAGTTTTCAAAGTATGACGGCAGACGAGCGCTTCGTCTACGGCGGGACCAGTATTTCGGGCGGACGGGGATGCGTGGAGACGACGACGGAAGGACGCCTTGTCCTGTTCGACGTCGACGCGGAGGCCCGTGTCTTCGAGTGTGTGCCCATACCCGGCGCCGACGCGGTGACTTCCCTGGCCGTCAGCAACGCCGATGGTCTGGTCTATGGCAGCGTGAGTTCAGGCCAGTTGTTCGCCTTCGACGTCGCTGAGCGACAGGTCGTGCAGACCTGGGAGATGCGCTCGAAGGGAACCCCGCTGATGGGCGTGCCCGAAACCTACGGCATCATCCACCTCACCTGTGGCCACGATGGGGACATCTACGGTGTCACCCGCAAGGATGTGTTCCAACTCAATGTGAGCACAGGAGAGATCCGCTATCTGGACCCACCACCTATCAGCGACCTCTATCAGATCGTCGAGGGCGAGCCGGGCGTTTTCTACATCGGTGCTCGCGGTCACCTGCTGGAATACCACCTGCAGGACAGACCCCACTACCGATAGACGCTTAGAAGGGTGGCAGCGGGTCTTTTTCGCCTCGCATCCCCCACTGCATCACCGTCCAGGCATCGTCGGCGACCCAGCGATGGGTGCGCTCATCGACACGTTCGCCACCGGGCGGGCTCTCCGGCCATGCGTCGGGTCGTTCGATTTCGAGCGTGACCGGCGAAGACACGACAAGCGGTTCGACCCTCTCCCACTGCCGCACTGCGTGCTGAATCGTGTCGCGGATCAGCGCTCGCGCGTCGACAGGGGCCAGATGAATGGCACATTCCTCGGCGAGCCCCTCCTTCACCGATGCGGTGATGATGTGGGGCACCCAGGCTTCTGATTCCCGGCAGGCATGGGAATCACCACTGGTGTAGATCCACGGCACGCCGAACTGGCCACAGCAGTAGGCGGCGATCTGCATCTCTCCCACTTCGCGACCGTTGATACGATAGACGGTCTGGTCCTTTGACATGGTATGGGCCAGACAGGCATTGGGGGTCTTCGCCATGGCGTGCATCCCCACCTGAACGAGCGCTTGCGTATCTGCCACCAGCCCGGGCAAGGTGCGGGGTCGTCCGGTTCCGCGGGCAATCTTGACTCCCGAGATCAGTTCTTCCACCAGGATCGTTCGACCTGCCCCATGGCCATCATTGATGATGACCTCTTCGACGCCTGCCTCGAACAACCCTTCTGCAGCCGCGTTGACCTCGCTCGTGAGAAGACGCTGAATCTCGGCCCGTTCGTAGACCCCTCGTGCCATGGCCGCGTCGTCACGATGGCGTGGATCCCACATATCGATCCCAGCCACACCTTCCATATCCGTAATCATGTAGACGGATCGTAGGCTCATGTCGATCTCCTGATGTGTTGATCTCTTGTCGTGTTGATTTCTTCGGGTAAAGAGACGTCCCCGTCCCGTGAAGTTCACTGGATGAAAGCAGATCGAGATCGATCGTCCAAACGGACCTCGACAGCCCGCCCCGAGAGCCTATGTTGGTGACCGCACCCACTCCACCAGCCCCCCACCATGAGCACGATGACCGATCCATGCCGTCACCTCTCGTGAACGCCGCCCGCCGCCTGCGTCGTCAGTTGAAGGATCTGAGTTTTGACCCTCCTGTGACACATGTCTACAACCCCATCGATTACGCTCGTCGGAGCCATGAGTTGTATCTCGCCCGATGGGGAGCAGGTACAAAACGAGTCCTGTTTCTGGGCATGAATCCAGGCCCCTTCGGCATGGGCCAGACGGGCGTTCCCTTTGGCGAAGTCGCAGCCGTGCGCGATTGGTTGAAGATCGAGGCGCCTGTCGCACGTCCGAACATCGAACACCCGAAGCGTCCGGTCGACGGATTCGACTGTCCCCGATCGGAGGTCAGCGGTCGACGGCTGTGGGGATTGTTCGCCGAACGATTTGCGGAACCGCAGGCCTTCTTCGCCGACCACTTCGTAGCCAACTACTGCCCCTTGATGTTCATGGAAGACTCGGGACGCAACCGAACGCCCGACAAACTGTCTGCCTCCGAGCGAGATGCCGTTCAGGCCCCTTGTGACGATCACCTGCGACGCCTCGTGTCGACCTTGGAACCGCGATGGGTCGTCGGCGTCGGGGGCTTCGCGCAGAAGCAGGCACAGCGTGCTCTGGCGGATCAGGGGGTCGAGATCGTCACGATCCTGCACCCGAGTCCGGCCAGTCCGGCGGCCAATCGGGGCTGGGCGCCGCAGGCGACGACGCAGATGCGCAACCTGGGCATCTGGGATACGTGAATGGAAGCCAGCGAATGCATGTAACTATCTGTTTTCCTGAGACTTCATGCGAATCATCGAAGCTTGCCCACGACCGATTCAGTGAGTATGTTCGCGCCACTTCCTCCACGGTCACCTGAGGAAAAACCACGCGGCATGACCGACGAAACACTCACCGATGAAAAGCTGTGGCATCTGCAGCATTGTCCCCTGTTCTCGGGGGTCAGCAAGCAGGAGATGGAACACCTGCGTGATGTGACGGTGATGGTGAAGTTGGAACCCGAGGATCGGATTCTAACCGATCCCGATGATCCCAATGCCATCTGGTTCATCAAAGAGGGTCTGATGTCGCTGACATACGGAGACGCCGAGGGCAAGGACGCCACCGTTCTGTTGCTGGGCCCTGGAGACCTGTTCGGCGCCATGGAGGGAGCCCAGACCCTCGACTACAGCCAGAGCATGGTGGCCCTCAAGTCGACGGTCCTGTGCCGCATGACGCAGCAGCAGATGGAGGCGCTGCTCAACAATCACCCGGACATCGGCTATCGGATCACCAAGTTCTCCTGGCGACGAATCGCACGTCTACAGCAGCGACTGGCGGAGATCATGACCAAGCCAGTTCGTGTACGATTGGCGACACTCATGCTCAATCTTGCCGACGAGTACGGCGAAGACCTTCCCGAAGGCGGACGATCTCTGGGGCTGACCATCACCCACGATGATCTGGCACGCCTTGTCGGCTCGAGTCGTGAGATGGTGAGCAAGGTCATGGGCGCCATGCGCGATGAGGGACTGTTGCACGCCGGCCGGAAACATATCGACCTCATCGATCGTGATGGCTTGGTTGCCATCGCCGAAGGTCGGCAAGCCGCGGAGACTCTCTGAGTGCTGGAACTGACGGGTGTGTCTAAAAGCTTCGGTGACACCGCCGCCCTGCATCCCACAGATCTGGTTGCTGAATCCGCCGAGACGACGGTCCTGATCGGACCCTCGGGTTGCGGAAAATCGACCCTCCTCCGACTGATGCTCGGGCTGATCCGGCCCGATGCCGGCAACGTCAGCATAGACGGCACGATGCTGGCGGAGCAGAATCTCGAATCGCTGCGCCATCGGATCGGCTACGTCATCCAGGATGGAGGGCTGTTTCCACATCTGAAAGCGGCCGAAAATGTCAGCATCCTCGCACGCCACCTGGAGTGGAGTGCCGAGCGCACGACGAGCCGCGTGCACGAGTTGGCCGAACTGACCCACTTCCCCGTCGACGGCCTCGACCGGTATCCGGCGCAACTGTCCGGCGGCCAGCGTCAGCGCGTCGGACTCATGCGGGCGCTGATGCTCGACCCCGATTTGCTGCTGCTCGATGAACCCCTCGGCGCCCTCGACCCAATCGTCCGTGCAGATCTGCAGAACGATCTGCGGGAGATCTTCAGACGTTTGGGCAAGACGGTGGTGATGGTGACCCACGATATGGGAGAGGCCGGTTTCTTCGGCGATCAAATCGTATTGATGCGCGAGGGACGAATCATCCAGCGAGGCACGTTGGCAGATCTCTTGAGCAAGCCGGCCGAACCTTTCGTCGAGAGGTTCATCAACGCCCAACGCACCGCACTCCACGTGTTGGGCGAGGACGTCAGCTGATGCGCCGAGGGTTGATCATGCTCCTGAGTCTGGCCAGCATCGCTACGGCCCAGGAATCGCCTATCCAGGTCGGTTCCAAGAGCTTTACCGAAAGTGTCATCCTCGGAGACATGCTGCAGCAGATTGTCGAGTCGACCGGACGCACAGCCGAACACCAGCGCGAACTCGGGGGCACACGACTGTTGTGGAATGCCCTGTTGGCAGGCGAACTCGATGCGTACGTCGAATACACGGGCACCATCGAACAGGAGATCCTGGCGGGCAAGTCTGTGGATGGTGAGCAGAGCATGCGAGAGCACATCGAGCAAGTGGGCCTGCGCATGACCGAACCCCTCGGATTCAACAACACCTACGCCATCGGCGTGACGGCCGATCTGGCGCAAAGGCACGGCCTTTCGACGATCTCCGACCTGGCAGCCCACCCCGATCTCGTGTTCGGCTTCAGCAACGAATTCATGGAGCGTGCCGACGGCTGGCCCGGCCTGCGCAAACACTACGGCCTGCCACAGCAAGAGGTCAGTGGCCTGGAACATGCCCTGGCCTATCGCGCCCTCGATGTGGGTGAACTGGATGCGACCGACTTCTATTCGACAGACGCCGAGATCGACTTCTATGGGTTTGTCGCCCTCGCTGACGATCGCGCCTATTTCCCGACGTACCACGCGCTCATCATCTACCGGGCTGATCTGGAGACACGTGCCCCCGACCTCGTCGAGGCGTTCCACGCCATGGAAGGCCGCATCGACGCGGTGGCCATGGCGCGAATGAACAAACGGGCCAAGCTCGATCGTGTTCATGAGCGGCAGGTAGCTGCCGACTTCCTATCCAAGGCCTTCGGCACCGTCGCACAGATCGAGACGCTGAATCTGAGTCAGAGACTGCGCAAGACCACCGTCGAGCACCTGAGGCTCGTCGGTCTGTCCCTGCTGGCGGCGATTCTCATCGCCGTGCCCTTCGGCATCCTCGCCGCCCGGCATCGAGTGCTTGCACAGGTCGTGTTGGGCGTCAGCGGTGTGATTCAGACGATTCCCGCCTTCGCCCTGCTGGCTCTCATGATTCCCCTCGTCGGTCTGGGCGGTCCGGCGGCGATCAGCGCCCTGTTCCTCTACTCGCTGTTGCCGATCGTTCGCAACACATACACGGGTCTCACCGATACGCCGTCCCATCTGCGTGAGTCCGCCCTCGCCCTCGGCTTGCCCCCCATGAAGCGTCTGCGGTGGATCGAGCTGCCGATTGCGTCTCGGGCGATTCTGGCCGGCATCAAGACCTCGGCTGTCATCAACGTGGGTTTCGCAACGCTGGGTGCCTTTGTCGGTGCCGGTGGGTATGGACAACCGATTCTCACGGGGATCCGGCTTGCAAACACGGGTTTGATACTCGAGGGTGCCATCCCCGCGGCGCTACTGGCCCTGGCAGCTCAGTGGTTCTTCGAGTGGTCGGAGCGTTTCCTCGTCCCCGCGGGCCTTCGGCTGAAGTCCACGGACTAACCCCACGACGGAGGTCCTTTATCTCGAAGTTCCGCCCTTTGTCCACCGACGACGGCCCTGAGGGTCTGACGCTGGTCGGTTCCACCGAACAGAGCACACGAACCGATATCGCCGGCGATGTGCGCGTGGGGCTCACGAGCATGCCCAAATGGTTGCCGTGCATCTATTTCTATGATGATGCCGGATCCGAGCTGTTTGAGCAGATTTGCGAGTTACCCGAGTACTATCCGACACGCACGGAGCGTTCGATTCTTGAAACCCATGCCGACGCGCTGGTCGCTCACGTGCAACACCGGGTGGATCTCGTCGAGCTGGGATCTGGCAGTGCCACCAAAACGAGATTGGTTGTCGAGGCGCTGCTTCGTCGTCACGGGGAGTTGCGCTTCATCCCCGTCGACATTTCGCGCTCGATTCTGGAAGAAAGTTCACGCTCTCTGGTAGAGGACTACGATCGGCTGGAAGTCCATGCCGTGGCCGGTGAGTATCACGACGGTCTCGACTATCTGAAACAGCAAGGGGCCCCCCCTCGCCTGATTCTCTGGTTGGGATCCAATGTCGGCAATTTCCAGCGCCCGGACGCAACACACTTTCTACAGCGCCTCCATAGCACGATGCGGGCCGAGGATCGTCTTCTGATCGGCATCGATCTGCGCAAGGAGGCAACGGTCCTCGAAGCCGCCTATGATGATGCCGCGGGGGTCACTGCAGCGTTCAACAAGAATCTGTTGACCCGCCTCAATGCCGACTTGTCCGCCGATTTCGACCTGGATCGCTTTGTGCACCAATCACGGTGGAATGCAGCCGAAGGCCGTGTGGAGATGCATCTGGTCAGTCAGGGCCGCCAGTCCGTCTGCATCAAGGGCATCGATCTCACCGTCGAGTTTGAAGACGGTGAGAGTATTCACACCGAGAATGCCTACAAGTACTCGGCCGAAGAGATCGAGAGTCTGGCGACAAGCGCGCATTTCGAGGCAGAGTGCCAGTGGCTGGATGAAGCCCAGCGCTTCAGCGTCAATCTGTGGAAGCCTCGCTCCTGATCGTAGTCGACGCTGAGTCCAGCGATGCGCCGGGAACGGGAGCTTCAGCCTCACGACTCAGTCGTAGGTGAACACGGCACCCGCCCGCACACGAAGTCGTCGTCTGACCAGTTGTGAAATCGAGTCGATCCCCACATTGAGCAGCGCCGTGACCCCGATGAGGAAGATGACCTTGTCGATGGCATCAACGGCGATGGCAGAATCGATGAAGAATCCGAGCGTCGGTATGCCGAGAATGCCGAGAATCGCCGACTCTCGCATCATCACCTCCCAGCGATAGAACAGAAACGCCAGGAACGACCCGTAGACTCTCGGCAGGACTTCGAACAGATATCGATCGATGCGCCGCTTTGGGAGGTCAATCCTCAGATTCAGCGTGTTGGCGTGACCCCCCGTCAGATGCCCGAGGATGGCGCCATTGTGGAGCAGAATAGCCACCGCCGCAGGCAGCATCGAGGGGCCCCATAGCTGCAGCAGCGCGTAGGCGAGGATATATTCGGGCGTCGTGCGCAGGACGATCAGCCCGTAGTGGGACAGGGCTCGTGGCACACGAGAGTAGAAGTGCCGACAGATCCCGGGAAAGACCACGAGTGTGAACAGACCGGTGCCCACCAAAGAGATCTGTGTCAGAATCAGCGTGTTCCACGCACCCGGGACCACCTCCGACAGCGTCAGATCCCACGCCCAGCGTCCCACCTCCATGGCATCGAAAACGACCTGCCCCGTGCCGGCATAGTAGCCTTCACTACGCATCGGCCACGGCAGAATCTCGTAGGTCAGGAATCGTCGGATGTTCTCCCACGAGACGTGGACCTCCGTCGAAATCAGTGCAAAGGAGGCCGCGACATAGAGCGGAACCAGTCGTGGCTTCACCCACCAGCGCAGAGATGCGATGAGCAGGTAGAACGCGTAGAGCAGAGCCGGTGCCTCCGCATACAGCCCTTCGCGGAAGGCGGTCTCCAGATGGAATCCGAGGGTGGGTAGACCGATGAATCCAAGAATCGCGCTGGATCGCAAAGC
>PATE01000130.1 GCA_002712305.1 Gemmatimonadota bacterium
AGTGGCGGCTACATTTTACAGTTTCGTTCCTGGATTTCTTGTTTCATCGGGTCGTACATGTCCACCGCCTTGGGGGGGAGCTGCGCCAGGCACTTCTAGAAGCAGAAGAGTATCGACACCATGCCGACTTACGACTATGAGTGCCCAAAGTGTGGCCACGAATTTGAGGCCTACCAGCCAATCACCGAGGACGCCCTCACCAAATGCCCGAAGAAGGGCTGCCGGGGAAAGGTCCAGCGTCTGATTGGGGGCGGTGGCGGATTGCTGTTCAAGGGATCGGGTTTCTACATCACCGATTATCGAAGTGACAACTACAAGAAGGCCGCAAAGGCCGATTCGAGTTCTTCGTCCTCTGGTGGCGATAGCTCGGGCGGGGAAAGCAAATCGTCGAGTTCTGACAGCTCGTCGAGTTCGAGCGACAAGTCTTCGGCTTCCTCATCGTCGAAGTCTGACTAATTTTTCAACAAGACGACGGGAACCGGGCCACGACTCAAGCGTCGACGCCTGTTGTCCCGGTATTTTTCGCACCCAACCATCGCAGATGGAAGCCTGACTGATGTGCTTCAGAAATCGTGCTACCCGGGCACCTCAGCCCTTCAACTCCGATCGGATTTCATTGCCCATGACCCACGCTAGCTCTGTCATTGCCAGGGCTTTCTCTGCCGCGTCCTGCATGGTCTGGGCGTGTATGGCCGTTGGGCTATTGGCCTGTTCAGGCCCCTCGCCAGAGCAGCAGCTGGCCGCTGCCGAGGCCGCCGCCGTTGAAGCGGCTCATGACAGCACAAAACTGACACACGCCACGAACCTGCTGGAAGGGGTGATTTCCGCCCAGCAAGACACGCCGAACGCCTCCCGCGCACTCAAAGCCCTGGCAGTACTGCTTCAGCAGCGTGGTGACCTTGAGGGGGCCATCGCCGGCTACCAGCGATTGCTCGATCTGTATCCTGGCAGTGCCGAGGCGGATGAAGCACAATTCATGATCGCCTTTATCTATGAGGAACATCTCGGAGATTTCGAGGCCGCTCGCAAAGCCTATCAAGCCGTTATCGACAACCATCCTGGCACGGAGTTGGCGGCAAACGCTCAACGTCTGTTGCCGAATGTGGGCCGTGCACCCGAAGAGTGGGTGAACTTCCAGGACGATCCAGCCTCCCCGTGAGCCCCGACGCCGAGGGAGAAACGCAAGGACCTTGAAGCATGCAGACTAGTCCAGACATCACCGCGCTGACAGCGCGAATCCAGCAGGAGAGTCAACTGCTGGAGCGCGCGTTGGCGGAGATGGATCGGGTCATCGTCGGCCAGCGTCCGATGGTGGAGCGAATTCTAATCGGGTTCCTGTGTGGTGGCCACATCCTGCTCGAGGGGGTCCCCGGCCTGGCCAAAACCCTCACCGTGAGCAGCTTGGCACGCATCATCCAGGCCAGTTTTCACAGAATTCAGTTCACGCCGGATCTACTGCCAGCAGATCTGACCGGCACCTTGATCTACGAGCAAAGCTCCGGAGAATTCGTCGCCCGTAAGGGGCCGATCTTCGCCAACCTTATCCTCGCCGACGAGATCAACCGCGCCCCGGCCAAAGTGCAGAGCGCGCTGCTGGAGGCCATGCAGGAGCGCCAGGTAACGATTGGTGAAGATAGTTTTCGTCTCGATGATCCCTTTCTCGTGATGGCCACACAGAATCCGATCGAGCAGGAGGGTACCTACCCGCTGCCTGAAGCGCAGGTCGATCGCTTCATGCTCAAGGTCAAGGTGGATTATCCGGCTCGCGATGAGGAACGACAGATCCTCGAGCGCATGATGGATGGGGGTGAAACAGATCTGGCGCCGGTGATGGGGGTGGATGACATCCTTCGACTGCGAGAGGCCGTGCAATTGGTCTACACCGACGACAAGATCAAGGACTACATCGTCGACTTGGTACAGGCCACACGCGATCCTGAGCAGGCAGGCATGGCAGACCTCGCGCCGCTGATCGAGTATGGCGCATCGCCAAGGGCGACACTGTTTCTCGCCCGGGCAGCGCGGGCGCACGCATTCCTTCGTCGCCGTGGTTATGTCACGCCAGAGGATGTGAAGGCCGTCGGACTCGACGTCTTGCGCCATCGGGTCGCCATCAGCTACGAGGCCGAAGCCGAGCAGATGGACGCCGATCAGATCGTCGAGCGACTTTTCGATCACGTCGAAGTCCCATAACCACGAATCCGACGTTGCACCGATGATCCCACGCGAGATCCTCGACAAAGTTCAGCTCATCGAGATTCAAACCGGCCGGTTGGTGACCAATCTCTTCGCCGGTGAATACCACTCGGTCTTCAAGGGCCACGGCATGGAGTTCGCCGAGGTACGTGAATACCAGCCCGGGGATGATGTGCGTTCCATCGACTGGAATGTCACCGCACGAGCCGGTGGGAAACCTTTCGTCAAGGTCTACGACGAAGAGCGGGAGTTGACGGTCGTTCTCATGGTTGATGCAAGTGCATCCGGCGCCTTTGGCAGTGACCAACGACTCAAGGGTGAGGTCGCCGTAGAGATTTCTGCCGTGCTCGCTTTTTCAGCCATCAAGAACAACGATCGTGTGGGGCTGTTGATCTTTACCGACGAAGTCGAAGTCTTCGTGCCCCCCAAGAAGGGGAAGCGACACGTGCTCCGTGTCATTCGAGAGCTGCTCTACCACGAGCCACGCGGCCAGCGCACGTCCATCGCTGCAGCATCCGACTATCTTGACCGCGTCGTACGTCGCCACAGTGTCGTGTTCCTGCTGTCCGATTTCATCGACGGCGACTACGAATCGGCACTGCGGCGTCTTCGTCGTCGTCACGATGTGGTTGCCGTAACGATGCAGGATCCACGCGAAGCCGAGTTGCCGGCGGTGGGACTGTTGGAACTGGAGGATGCGGAGAGCGGCGAGGTGGCTTTGGTCGATACGGACCATGCGCCGATACGACTGGCCTTCGCCGAGCGATGGGCGCGGCAAAGACGGAATCGGCAACGACTGTTTCGCCGTCTCGATATCGATGAGATCGAGATCGATACGACTCAACCCTATGTACAACCACTGGTGCGCTTCTTCGAAGGACGCATGCCCCGCTCCTGATCGGTGCAGCGTTCTGCGAACAGCCACTGACCTGACCACTTCAGGGAGGTAATGGTACCGTGATCGAAGTAGATCAACTCTCAAAAGAGTATGGTGACGTGACAGCCGTCGACGGTGTATCGTTTCGTGCCGAACGAGGGCAGATCCTTGGTTTTCTTGGGCCCAATGGTGCGGGCAAGACGACGACGATGCGCATGTTGACCTGCTACCTGCCCCCATCGGCGGGAACGGCCAGTGTTGATGGTTATGACGTGGTCGATGAGTCGATGGAGGTGCGACGACGGATTGGCTATCTGCCAGAGTCTCCGCCCGTCTATATGGATATGACCGTCGATGCCTATCTGGGCTTTGTGGCTCGTATCAAGGGGGTGCCCACAAATCAGATGCGTGCGCGGATCGATGAGACCATGGAGAAGACCGGCGTCGCCCACGTCCGGTCCAATGTGATCGGTCATCTGTCAAAAGGATATCGACAACGCGTTGGTCTGGCGCAGGCCCTCGTTCACAACCCCAGCGTCCTCATCCTTGATGAGCCGACAGTGGGCCTCGATCCCAAACAGATCATCGAGATTCGCGAAGTGATCAAGTCCCTGCGCGGAGAACACACGATCGTTCTAAGCACACACATTCTGCCCGAGGTCTCCATGACTTGCGAGAAAGTGGTCATCATCAGCCAGGGGCGAATTGTCGGTGAGGGATCTCCAGAGAGTCTGACGGCACAACTCAAGGAGAGCGATGTCCTGCACGCTCAAGTCCTTGGTCCAGTCGAGGCCGTGGGCGAAGCCCTTCGATCCATCGACGGCGTCCTCGACGCACGCCAGGAGGGGGATGACTCACAGGCCGACAGCTGGGTGATCTCTGTCACACCCGGACAGGACGTACGGGACGCGGTGAGTCGTGCCATCATCGACGGGGGCTTCAGCTTGCGTGAGCTGCGGAGTCAGGACATGTCCCTCGAAGACATTTTCCTGCGTCTGACGACCGAAGAAACCACGGTTTAGGGGGGATAGACGATGCGCAACCTATGGGCCATCTACACAAAGGAACTGAGGTCTTATTTCGTGTCGCCGGTGGCATACGTCATCGCCGGCGTCTTCTTGTTCCTGTCGGGTTATTTGTTCCGCAACATTCTCATGCAGTTCAACTTCTGGTGCATCCAGTTCAGCCAACGTGCTCAGTTCATGCAGGGGGGAATGCCAAATCTTAATCTGAACGAGATGGTGGTTACCCAGTTCTTCGGCGTGATGGACTTCATCTGGCTTCTCGTGGTCCCCATGCTCACGATGCGGCTGCTGGCGGAGGAAAAGAAGAACGGGACGATGGAGTTGTTGATGACCTCGCCCATTTCCACCGTGGAGATTCTTCTCGGCAAATTTTTCGCCTGCCTCACCCTCTACATGACCATCGTTGCTCTGACCCTGGTGTATTGTGGGATCCTCGAACTGTACGGCGATCCCGATTGGGGACCGATCTGGTCCGCATATCTCGGATATCTGTTGCTGGGTGGGACCTTCATCGGCGTGGGCATGCTCGCTTCATCGGTGACGGAGAACCAGATCGTCGCCGTCCTGCTGGCCTTCGGTGCTCTGCTCACGCTGTGGCTGATCGACTGGTCCGCCAGCTTCGCCGGACCGACGGCGGCGAAGGTGCTGCAGTATCTGTCGATCATCCAACATCTACAGGACTTTCAGCGAGGAGTGATCGACACCAGCGACGTCGTGTTCTACCTGTCGTTCATCTTCTTCAGCCTCTTCGTCACGACGCGGGTCCTTGAGTCGCGTCGTTGGCGCCGCTGACGATGAAGGGGAGAGAAAGAGGATGAGTCGTCTGGCTTTTTTGTCCCGCTTCGGTGCGGCCATCGCTGTGGCGGGTGGAGTTCTTCTCACGGCGGGCGTGCTGTCGATGGCGTTGGCAAGTGGCGATACCGTTCTGCCCGCTGCATCAGGGGTGTTGGGCGTCCTGCTCGTGCTGCTGGCGGCGGTGGTGGATCGCGAGATGTTCCAGCGATACGGACGCTGGCTCAATGCATTCTGGGGCACGGCGATGGTGCTTGCCATCGTGGGTATGCTCAATTTTCTCGGTCAACGATACAGTGACCGGTTTGACCTGACGGAAGGGCAACTTCACAGTCTCTCCGATCTGACGGTACAGACCCTCGAGGGGCTCGAGACAGACGTGACGGCCCTTGCTTTCATGGAGGGTGGGGCAAACCTCGAACTGCGATCTCTGCTCGAGCAGTTCGGCGTCCATGGCGGTGGGCGATTCCAGTTCGAGTTCATCGATCCCGATCGCGATCCCGCACGGGCCCAGGCCTTCGACATCACCGCATACAACACACTCGTCGTCGAGGCCGAGGGGCGGCGTCAGAATGTGATGGACCTGAGCGAGAAAGAGATCACCAATCGGATTCTCAAGGTGGTCCGCAATCGCCAGGAGCGAGTGTATGTCAGCGTCGGCCACGGCGAACGGGCCATACAGGCCGGTGACCGTAGTGGCCTCGAGCGCATGAGGCAGCGACTTCAGGAAATCGACTACGTTGTGCGTGATTCACTGTTTCTGGCACGTGAGGGTCGGGTGCCGGAGGACTGTCGAGTTCTCATCATCCCCGGGCCAAGTTCCTCGATGCTTCCAACGGAAGTCGATGCCGTCCGGGCCTACCTGGAGCGAGGCGGCGCGGTACTTCTGCTCACCGACCCGGGCGTCGTGACGGGTCTCGAGTCTCTCGTTGCCGAGTGGGGGATTCGGCTCGGCGATGACTTCGTCATCGATACCAGCGGCATTGGCTCCCTTTTCGGCCTGGATTTCACGATACCCGTCGCCGCTGACTACGATGATCAGCACCCCATCACACGAAAACATCGATCCGGCTCCGTCAGTACGTACGAGTTCGTTCGTTCCGTCCAGCTAGATTCGCAGTCAGTGGCAACGGCGCAATTGGAGGCGTCTGCCCTTGTGTTCACATCCGACCAGAGTTGGGGCGAGGTCGATCAAGAGGCATTGACACCCGGGCGGGGTGATGTGACGGTCAGTTTTGACGAGGCTGATCTGCCAGGACCGGTGTCGCTCGCGGTGGCCTCACGAGACAGCGCAGGGGAGGGTGGACGTCTGGTCGTGTTCGGTGACTCTGACTTCGCCACCGACGGCTACTTCGATATGCAGGGGAACGGTGATCTGGCGCTGAATGCGATCAGCTGGCTCGCCGAAGATGAGCAGCTCATCTCCATTCGACCGCGTGAGGCCGGGTTTCGCCCGATCTCGCTGAGCGAGAGTCAGTCGGAATGGTTGTTCTGGTTCACCATCATTGTGTATCCCGGCGTGATTGCGGCGCTCGGTTTCTTTGTCGTGTCCCGCGGTGGACGTTGGAGCGTCAAGGACCTTGTGGGTGCAACGGTTGGCGTCGCGCTCTCGCTGGGTGTCGTCGCTCTGCTGAACATCTTGGGCGACCGGCATCACAAGCGGATCGACGTAAGTGAAGACAATCGCTTCACCCTCGCCTCGCAGAGTGTGGACGTGCTCGATGAACTCACCGAGAGTGGAAAACGGGCCGCTGTGCGCGTCTTCATGAGTGATCAGGAGGGCGTACCGTATCAGGAACTCCTGCGTGAGTTTGAGTATGGGGCAGACGACTTTGGTTTCGAGGTCGTGGACCCGCAGAAAGAGGCGTTGCAGGTGCGACAGTACGGCGTGCGCGAGCGGGGTGCTTCAGTCCTGGAAGTTTCGGGAGAAGGGCGTCTGGTCACCGAACGATTCGTGGAACAGACCGAACAGGCGCTGAGCAACGCGCTGCTGCGAGCATTGCGTGCCGAAGATCGGCGGATCTCCGTCGTAGGTGGGCATGGTGAGGGAGATCTCACGCAAGTCGACGGTGAGGGGTTCAGCATCTTCAGTGGTCGCCTGAAGGAACTCAATGTGGACATCGAGACCGGTATCGAACTGACCGCTCTCGACGACGCAGATGCGGCAGAAGGGCATCTGCTGCTGCTGTTGGGGCCAGAACGAGCCCTCTCTGCCGACGAGCAGGTGCATCTGGCACGTTATCTGGAACGCGGTGGTGACCTGCTGCTTCTCGTAGATCCGGGGGGCGTGCTGGGCGTGGAGGATCTTCTTTCCTCCGAGTACGGGATTGAACTGGGCGATGATTTCATCGTCGACCTGTCCGGCCTGGGGCAGATGCTCGGTACGAGTGTCTCTGTTCCCGTTGTGATCACCTATGCGGATCATCCCGTGACTCAGAAGATGGGCCGAGGAGGTATGTCCTACTTCCCGCTGGCACGAACCGTGTCCAGCATGCCACGCGCCGTGGATGCCACAGAACTGGCATTCACAGACCGTCGAGCCTGGGGTGAGTCAGATCTTTCACCTCTGTTCCATGAGAGTGGGGGCGGAGAAGTGGAATACGAACCCGACTCAGATCGCCCGGGTCCGCTGTCATTGGCCGTCGCGGTGCACACCCTGGGCGATTCTGCCGAGGAGGGGAATCTGACGCGAATTGTCGTGATCGGTGACAGTGACTTTGCCCGCAATCAGCATTTCTCTGAGCAGGGGAACGGCGAACTCATCATCCACGCCAGTCGCTGGCTGATCGAAGGGGAGGATGCGCTCACCATTCCTGCCAGAACGGCGCGATTCAATGCCATTCAACTTGGCGAAGATGCCGGCGCGATGCTGTGGTTGTCCGTCTTTGTGCTGCCCTTTGCGGTGGCACTGTCGGGTTTCGTCATCATGCTGAAGCGAGGTTACGAGACCTACGCGGCAGGTTTCGTGGCATGGCTGATTTATTCCTTTGCCGCTGCCGGTTTCTACTACTTCGCCATTGGCGTGATCGGAGCAAGCGAAGGCGGCGTGATTCGCGCTCCCGTGGGCCTGGCCCTATGCCTGCTCAGTGCCGGAATCGCCTACGGTCTGTCACGTAGAGAACCACTGATATGGCCAGTGGCCCTCGTGGCTGCCATAGGGAATGTGGGACTCACCTTTGTGCTGGTGCCCAACGATGTGCTGCAACTGGTCGTGGCAGGACTCTTCGTGGCCAATAGCTGCATTCTGGTGTGGATTCGACGGGATTTTCTCCCTGGCCACGCCGTCGCATCTGACTCGGCCGTGACTGTAACGGTGCCGGCTGATTCACACGCTCGGGAGAAGTGAACGGATCATGCATTTGAGGACGAACCTTGTCATCAGTGTGGTCTTCGCTGGGTTGCTCGCATTTGTGTATTTCCACGAGATCAAGGGGGGTGAAAAGCGCGAGCTTGAGGCTGAGCGTGCGCGCCAACTCGTCGATTTCAGCGACCACGAAGCACGGCGACTGACCATCGATGGGGGAGACACGACACTCGTCATCGAACGAGCCGATGACGTGTGGTACATCCGGGAACCTCTGCAGACCGGCGCAGATGCCGAAGCGGTCGACCGTTTCCTGCGGAGTCTGAAGGAGGCGGAGATCGAAGGGTACGCCGTGCAGGATAGCACATCCATCACACAGGACAGCTCGATACTCGCAGTCTATGGACTTGATGAACCACGGCTTCAGGTGCATCTGGAATTGGCCGAGAGTGCTGAGCAGATCCTCGATACACTTCGATTCGGTGCCGACACGCCCACGGAGCGGTTCACCTATGTACAGCGAAGTGGTGCCAATCCAGAGATTCGGACGATGCGGGCATGGAGATATGACAATCTGGCCAAAGGGCTGTTCGATCTGCGCGATCGCAAAGTGCTGCACTTCGACAAAAGCGAGATCGTCGGCATGCGCCTGGCCTTCCGGGAGGGTGATCTCGATCGGCTGATCGTCGCCGAAAGGCGCGAGGAAAGATGGGCACTCACCTCTCCCCTCGCTGTTGCGGGCGATGATGCCGCCTTCGACGAGATCCTTACCCGTCTGGGAAATGCCCAGATCGTCTCCTTTGAATATGAGGAACCCACCACGGCTGATCTGGAAGCAGCCGGATTGTCGGACGGCGATGAGACGGTCCATCTGGCACTGCTCGTCGACGCCGACCGTGCTGAGAAGCATCTGAGACTCGGGAAGCGGTACGAGCAAGGGGATCACCTGGCCATCGACACCAGCCGCGATCCGATCTTCGTCATCGACTCGACGGTGGTGATCCAGTTGAAGAAGAAACTGGATGACCTGCGTGATCGGAAGCCTTTCGACATCGCGCCTGAGAGCGTACTCGGGATCGATCTGACGGTCGCGAATCAGACCTTGTTCCGTGCCATGAAAGACAGTTCCGGGTCAGGGTGGCACCTGGCATCCAACCCTGATCGTGAAGCCAAGACCTGGCGTCTCAACGATCTGCTCACCTCGATCGCCGATCTACGCGTCGAATCCTTCGTGGCCGACGCCCCAGATGTGCTGAGCCTTGATGTGGTGTCCTTTGGCTTCGACCAGCCGGCGCTGCGCCTGGCACTGCATCTGGGGGTGGGGGAGACGATCTTCGTCGAGGTGGCTGAACACGAGGGAACCGTCTACGCCCGGCGAGCCGATGTGCCGAGTATCTATACCGTGGCAGAGACGGCTCTGACGGATCTGGCGCCAACACTCGATGATGTGGCGATGGCCCCGCAGCAGGCCACGGCGGATCCGGATGCGGCCACCGAGGTGACGCTGGCTCCGGGGAATAGCGGCTCGTGAGTTCGAACGCAGCCATCCGCCGGCCCGTGGCGATGGCTGTGTGCGCCGCCGTGGGGCTGAGCCTGTTTGCTGTCCCCGAAGCCGCCATCGCGCAGCTTTCGGTCAAGGTTCAGACGGACACGCACCAGGTTCACATTGGCGACCCGATTCAGTTGCGACTCCGTGGGACCCCCCTCGAGCCGCAACAACAGGTGCTTTTCCCTCCGGACTTTGATGACCCCTGGCCCGACCACGTGTCAACGAGCCGGCTCGTATCTCCCAGCAGCCCACCGGGAGAAGCTGTGTACGATCTGCGTCTCTACGAGACGGGCGAGGCCGAACTTCGCGGACTGAACATCGACGTCGTCGACGGCGGAGACACGCTCTCTCTCCAGACCGCATCGATCCGGATCGACGTCCTCGCTGTGCGCGAGGAAGGTGAGCAGGATCTGCGGATGATCAAGCCACCGTGGGCGATCGCCGGCGGAATCCCGGTCTGGCTCGTGGCGATGCTCGCGGCCCTGCTCGCCTTAGCCATCGCCTGGATTGTGTATCGCAAGATGCAAGGTCGAACACCTGCTGTGATTCCAAAGCCTGTGATACCCACAGACTATCGACGCGAGTTCTCACGAATCGAGGCGATGGGTCTGCTCGAGCGCGGTGCGGTAAAACTCTATTACACCCACTTGTCTGAGATTCTGCGAGGATTCCTCGAGGACCACACAGAGGTCGACGCCCTGGAACGCACGACGGAAGAGATCGATCTCGACCTGCAGGCCCACGAGCACGTTGATGAATCTCTGCAGCAAGACGTCATCGGTTTTCTGGACGACTGCGATCTGGTGAAGTTCGCCCGGGCCGAGCCAGATCTGCCACAGGCAAAGAGGATGCCCGATCGAGGGCGGCAGATCATCGATGACGTCGAACAGATCGTTGCTGCTGCACAGGCGAGGCTCGAGACACCGGATGCCGTGGAGCAGACCGCATGATGGATCTTCTGCGAGAGATGCGTTTCGCCGAGCCCGTCTGGCTGCTGGCCCTGTTGGTTCTACCCTTGCTGGTGGTTCGGTATCGTCGGCAGCGTCCTGGCAGTCTGCAATTCTCAACCCTGAATCACGTTCACAATCTGCCGGCAAGTTTCTGGACGAGAATGCGGGGTGTCGTGTTCGCGCTGAAACTGATCGCGCTGGCATTGATCATCATGGCCATGGCGCGTCCACAGAGTGGGGACACGGTCGTCGACGTGACGGCAGACGGTGTAGATATCATTCTCGTGCTCGATGTGTCCAGCAGCATGCAGGTAAAGGACCTGGGCCCCGACAATCGTCTTGCGGTCGCCAAGGACGTGGTCGCCGAGTTCGTCGAAGGGCGCCTGACTGATCGCCTCGGAATGGTCGTCTTCGCGGGGGAGAGTTTCACGCAGTGTCCGCTCACCCTCGACTACGACGTACTTCTATCCTTCCTCGAGCAGATTCGGATCGCCGAACAGGACTGGGATGGGACGGCCATCGGGATGGCCATGATCAACGCGACCAACCGGCTCCGCGATGCCGACGGGCGCAGCCAGGTGGTCATCCTGTTGACGGACGGCGTCAACAATGCAGGCGAAATCGACCCCCTTACGGCGGCTGAAGTGGCCGCTGCTGTCGGGGTGCGTGTCTATGCCATCGGTGTAGGCGCACCCGGATCTGGTGGTCGAGGACGTGGTCGTGGCGTCGATTTCGACGAGGAAACCCTGAAACAGGTGGCGAGTCTGACCGGCGGGCGATACTACCACGCCACATCGGGCGAGAAACTCGCCGAGATCTATGACGAGATCGGCAAACTCGAGACCGCCGAGATCACCACTCAGCTCCATGTGGAATACACCGAACGATACGGGGCTTTTCTCTGGCCCTGCCTCGTCTTGGTCCTGTTCGAGTTCACCCTGGCACGAACGCGCCTGCGAACGATCCCCTAAAGGATCTGAGAATGCGATTCGCTCATCCCGAGGCAGCATGGATCCTGGTGGCGGTTCCCGTCATGATGCTCGTTCTGGCGTGGTCAGCACGGCGCAGCCATGCTGCACTACTGAGCGTCGTGGGTGACCAGGTGCGTGAACGATTGACGCGTTCGGTCCATCAGGGTGCTCGCCGATGGCGTCGGTCATTGGGCGTGCTGGGTGTGCTCATGCTGGCAATCGCCCTCGTGGGTCCCCAGTTCGGGCTGCAACTGTCGATGGCTCAGCGCCGAGGGGTGGACGTGGTCATCTGCCTCGACCTGTCACGAAGCATGCTCGCAGAGGATATTCGTCCGAATCGTCTCGATCACGCCAGATACGCCATCGGCGAACTTGTAGATGGCCTTGGGTCGGATCGGGTCGGTCTCGTCGTGTATGCGGCACATGCCTTCGTTCAGTGTCCGCTGACGCTCGACTCGGGGGCCCTGCGACTGCTGTTGAACTCCGTCTCCGCTGGTGATCTGCCTTCGCAGGGAACGTCGCTGGAAAGAGCGCTCGAAGTGGCCGGGTCCAGTTTCGATCCTGACGATCGGCAACACAAAGTCGTCGTCGTTTTCAGCGATGGAGAAGACCACGTCGGTGATGGTTCGGGCGCGGCGGCGAGGCTGGCGGAGGAGGGCGTCCGTATTTTCACCATCGGCGTCGGCACGGAGGAAGGCGAACTCATCCCGATCCAGGGCGAGGCTGGGCGCGACTATCACAAGGATCGCGCCGGCAACTACGTCAAGACGCGTTTGGACGAGACGGAACTGCGTGATATCGCCAGGGCGGGGGAGGGAGCCTATTTCCACAGCAGTCTTGGGGGGAACGAACTGGATGCCCTGCTGGATCGCATCGACGGACTGGACGAAAAACAGTTGGGTGAGGAGAGCTTTCGATCCTATGAAGAACGATTCCAATGGCCTCTGGGTTTGGCGTTGGTCTGCTTCATCGCCGAGGCTCTGATTTCGGATCGCCAACGTCAGCGCCAGACGTGGCGGGGAAGATTCGCATGAGCCGACGACACCCCCCACATCACCATCCCTGTCCTCTTCGTGGCGTTTTGACGCCGGCGCTGCTGTGCGGAGTCATCCTGCTGGGAGAGCCCGTCCTGGCCCAGACGGTTGGCGATCCCGTCGCTTCACGGAGTGCGAAGGCGCGCGAACACTATGACGAGGGTCGCTATGAAGAGGCCCTTCGTGCCTATCGCGATGCGCTGGTCGAGCGCCCCGGATCAGAGCCTCTGCATCTGAATGTGGGTGACGCGCTGTACGAGTTGGGTGACTATGAGGCTGCCGCTGGTGAATTCGAGCAGGTGACCCTCGCCGAAGACGACGGACTGGCCGCCGAGGGCTACTTCAACCTTGGAAACAGTCGTTATCAACTGCAGGACTATCCCGCCGCCGTGGAGGCATACCGCGAAGCTCTCCGACGGACTCCTGGCGATGTGGATGCGAAGGCCAATCTCGAGCTGGCGCTGCAGATGCTGCAATCACCACCTCCACAGCAACAGCCATCAGACGGTGAGCAGCAACAGGATCAGGATCAGAGCGAACAGTCTGACGAACAAGGACAGGATCAGCAGCAGCAACAACCCGCCGAATCAGACTCGGAGCAACCACAGGAGCCGCCATCGACGCCGCAACCTCAACAGGACCCCGGCGAAGAATCCGAGCCACAAGACTCCCAGTCGTCTGAAGAACAGACAGAGGGCGAACAGACAGAGGAGGACCCCGCCCCGCTCGATTCGGAGGATGATCAGCGAATGGACGAGGAGGAAGCGGAACAGTTGCTCGATGCACTCGGTGATCGCGAGGAAGAGGGGCAGAAGCGCCGCTTCAGAATGACGCGACGCGGCTCACAGGAGCGTGACTGGTGACGTTCCGAGGCATCAGATGGGTGGTGGCCGCATTCATATTGCTTGCCGCCAGCGGCATCGTCGATGCGCAGGATATCGAGGTGACCTCGCAGGTAGATCGCCGACAGATCGCGGCCAATGAAGCGGTCAAGCTGACGCTGACGATCACTTCCGCCCGCCAGTTGGTACATGTACCCGCGCCGCAGATCGACCTGAGTGCCTTCGAGGTCTATGGCCCGTCGGTCTCCACGCATATGCAGATCGTCAATCGCCGCACCTCCTTCAGTCGCGACTTGGAATACACCCTCTACGCGCGTAAGGCAGGGCGCCACACGATCGGTGCGGCGGCACTCGAAATCGACGGGAAAACGTACCAGACCGAGCCGATTCGAATCGATGTCTCCTCCGGTCGAAGGAAATCGGGCCAAGGCAACAAGGCGTCCGGCGGCGGTCAGGGCGGTGGCGATGATCTGTCGGACAATCTCTTCCTGCGCGCACGACTCGACCCCGACACGGTCTACGTCAACGAACAAGTGACGGCCAGTTTTGATCTGTGCTATCGCTATAATCTGCGGGATGTGGGTTTTTCTGAGATCCCCACATTCAGTGGTTTCTGGACGCACGAACTATTCGTCGCCCAGCGACTTGATCCACAGGTAGAGAAGATCGGCGACCGACAGTTCCACGTCGCCCCACTGCGCCGGATGGCCTTGTTTCCCGCTCGCGACGGGACCCTCCAGATCGACGCCATGGCCGTCACGTGCGCTATTCCGCAACGCCGGCAACGGCGCAGCGCCTTCGATGCGTTCTCTCTGTTCGACGATCCTCTGTTCGGTCGCACGCAAAGCGTGATGGTTCGCAGCTTGCAGTTGCCCGTTGTTGCCCGGCCTTTGCCCGAGGCTGATCGCCCCCCGGCGTTTTCGGGCTTGGTGGGCCAGATCGAGATACAGGCAAGTGCTGAGCCGCGACGCGTGGCTACCGGCGACCCGGTGACCCTGCGTGTTCAGGTGGCGGGCATTGGCAATCTCCACTCCATGAAGGCGCCGGTCCTGCGCATCGATGGGTTGAAGATCTACGAACCAAAGGGGGAGATGCAGCAGACGGTCAGTGAAGATGGACGACTCGGTGGGGCGGCAACGTATGAGTACATCGTGATTCCCGAACGCAGTGGTGGCTTTACGATTCCGCCCATAGAGGTGGCCTACTTCGATCCCACCCGTCGACAATATCGCCTCGCATCAACCGACCAGATTGCCCTGCTCAGTGAAGGCGAGACGGTGACAAACGCGTCTGCCGCCCTCCACGACATGACGCGTAGCGAGATCGCCGAGTTGGGCAGTGACATCCGGCATATCAAGCCTGACGTTTCCGAACTCGAGGCGCCACGGGAGATAGACCGTCAGGTCTGGTTCTGGGCAGTGCAACTCCTGCTGCCTATGGGGTACGTAGCACTCTCCCTGTTCAGGCGACATCAGGAACGACTGCTTGGTGACGTCGGCTACGCCCGCCGTCGGGGCGCCAGCGATGCAGCGCGCCGGCGCCTCCAGGAAGCGGCAGAGGCTCTCGATTCCACGGAGCCCATCTTCTTCGCTACCTTGCACACGGCGTTGGTGAGCTTCATTGGCGACCAGATCAACGAGCCCACACCCGGACTTGATCGGGTACGTTGCCGTTCCCTGTTACGCGCTGGTGGTGTGGTAGAGCCGACGCTTGAGCGTCTCGACCAATTGTTGGAGATCTGCGAAGAGGGTCGTTTTTCCCCGGGTCAGACACCGCAGGCCAAGCGCAGGAATGTCTTGGCCAGGAGCGAGGCCGTCATCGACGAATTGCGAGAGGCGATATAGTGCGCTGGGTGCGGTGGTGCATCGTGATCTTCCTCGGGATCGCCGGTTCTGCCGAAGGGCAGTCCGCGGCAGCCGGCCTCTATGTCGAAGGCAATCAACTCTATCGTGCGGGTGACTTTTCCAGTGCTCGACTGCGGTACGAGGCAGCCGTCCGCACAGGCATCAGGGATCCGCGCCTGTTCTACAATCTCGCCAATGCGACCTACAAGACCGGCGAGTTGGGCCTGGCGATCGTACTGTATGAGCGGGCGCTGCGCCTGGCTCCTCGAGATGAAGACATCCTGGCGAACCTACGGTTTCTACGGCGACTCAAACGAGATCGAGATCCCGAACCCGCGTCGGGTTTGGGGGGCTTTATAGAGCGGGTATATCTGTGGCCCACGAGCAATGAACTGGCAGTGGGATGGTTGCTGAGTCTGCTCGGTCTGTTTGGATCAGCAGGTTGGCGCCGCTGGCGCCAGATGCCCGTCCTTCACACCGCAGTCGCTGTTGGTCTGCTGCTATGTCTGTCGATCGGAGGATTCACCCTGAGTCGGTCTCAGCGCGATGGACGGGTGGAGGTCGTGGTGACGCATGCTGAGGGGATTGCACGCAGTGGTCCGGATGCCCAGCAGACGGAGGTCTTCGTCATTCACGAAGGGACCAAGCTCGTCGTGGAGCGAAGCGAGGGTGACTGGTATCTGGCGCGCCTGCCGAGCGGACTGGGTGGCTGGCTGCCCGCCTCGGTTCTGACCGAGATCTGAGCGCAGGTGTCTGCCCCAGAAATCCGGCGACCGGAATGCCAGCTTGTCGTCACCGCTGACCGTCCCTATCTTTTATAATCAACAACCACTTACGACATCTTTCGGTCTCCAAATGGGGTTCTCCCCGCCTGTCTCCCGCGCTATAATCGTGCTCCTCGAAGCGGTCCCCACCGCCGTGCGGCAGGCGGTCGTCCACCGCCTGCCGCAGTCATCTACGAGGTCGCCGACCATGAGGTCGACGTGAAATACCTATTTACCGGTGGCGCATCGGGGGGGCACATCTATCCAGCCCTCGCCGTGGCAGACGAGATCCGGCGGCGCGAACCGGACGCCGAGTTCCTCTATGTCGGTGTTGCAGGCCGGCTCGAGGAGAGAGTGGTTCCCGGCCGAGGCTACAAACTGCAATTGGTCCGCAGCCGACCCTATCCACGTTCATCTTCACCGTGGGCACTGACCAGGTTTGCCCTGACGCTTAGCATCGGTGTGCTGCAGGCTATGGTGGTCCTGCTGCGCTTCCGTCCGCAGTTGATCTTCGGCACCGGTGGTTTCGTCAGCGCGCCGATTCTCTTCGCCTGTGGAATCCTGAAACGGGTCGGCCTCTGTCGAGTCGAGGTTTTTGCCTACGAGCCGAACGCTCACCCCGGACTGCTGAATCAGGCGGTGGGACGGCTCGCCAGCCGGATCGGCGTCGGCTTTGAGGAGGCGGGGCGCTGGTTTGACATGAAGCGAGTCGCCGTGGTCGGATTCCCCGTGCGGCGAGAGGTGCTCCAACTCGACCGCTCCACAGGCCGCAGGCAGTTGGAGATCCCAGCGGATCGATTCGTGGTGTTTGTTTTTGGTGGCTCGCAGGGCTCGAGGGTAATCAATCGCGCTCTTGTCGAAGCCCTGCCGATTCTGATGTCGCATTCCGAGCAGATCGTGGTCCTCCACGCAACCGGTCGTACTCAGACTGCAGACTACGATGCCGTCCTGGATACCGAACGGCGGCTCGAAGAAGCAGGTATCGACGAAAGCAGCACTGATTGGTATCAGCGCTGCGAGTATCTGGAGCAGATCGAACATGCCTATGCAGCGGCGGATCTCGTGGTCTGCAGGGGGGGGATGAGCACGCTGACCGAGGTCGGCGTGAGTGCCATCCCATCGATCATCATCCCTCTTTCGACGTCGGCCGAGGATCACCAGGCGATCAATGCTCGAGAAATTGAGCGCCGCGGGGCAGCGAGTGTCTTGTACGAAGAGGCCTGCTGGATGGAGTCTGGCGAGGTCGGCACTCGGGTCAGCGGGCGACGTCTTGCCGATGCCATCGTCGAATACGTGAACGATCCCGAGAAAGCGAAAGCGGTAGGGGCCGCGGCTGGTGTCATTCCCAGACGCGATAGTCTGGAGTGCATCGTGGATGAACTCCAGGGGCTGGTCCAGGGCCGGCGGCCCGCCCCTCTTAAGCTGGAGTTTCCATCGCCGCAGACGAATCTCCCCACTGACCCGAATCGTTTCTTACGCCACGTACGTGATCGCCTCGACCAGGTCGACCATCGGATCGAGGCCCTGCCCGATCACGATCTGGCCTACCTGCGATATCAGGCCGATCGGCATCTGGCGTCGAGCGCGTGGTATGAGATTCCCCTCGGGCGCCGAAATGTGGGTGTGAAACTGGTCGGTTGGCTGCGCTACACAGATCGCCTCGATCTGGTCCTTGAGATTCTCAGAAACCGTCGATCGGCTGGTCTTGTGAAGAGATGGGTCGGTGGGGACTTCATACATCCGGGAATCCTTCGACGAAACGCTGTTGAATATGCACTGGCGAGAATCGGCCTTGCAGAGGGGGGAGCGCCACTTCGTCAGGCATTGCTCGAGGCCCTCAAGACGGACCCCTATTTCGAGGTTCGGCGCGCTACAGCCGTCGTGCTGGGGGAGCAGGGGGTTGCAGGGGATCAGGACGTGGAAGGGGCGTTGATGGATGCCCTCGGCGATGACGCACCCAGTGTCGTCACCGCCGCCATCGCCGCGCTTGGGCACGTAGGGTGCGATGGAGAGCGGCTGCTGCCACGCCTGCGTGCCTTCTATGTCCATGATGATTGGCAGTATCGGCAGCAGACGGTGATTGCCCTGGACCGACTTCTCCAGCGGCACATTATCGATGGGGCAGATATCGTGGACGATCTGGATGTCATTCTGTCCACATCGCCAAACTTCGAGCCTGCCTTCCCCCTCAAGCGCAGCCTCGACGAGCTGGCGACACGTGTCCGGACCCACATGACACCAGATGGCTCTAGTCGCGCCGGCGCAGGGGGATAGGAGATTGCTCTACTACCTGGGGACTTACCTACAAGACCACATCGCTGCCCTTTCCTTCCTTCGCCTGCTGGATTCGATCAGCTTTCGAGCCTTAGGGGGAGCGATCACGGCGATGTTGTTTACCATCACCTTTGGTGGTCGCATCATCCTCGCACTCTACAGCAGCGGGCGTCGGGACAAGAGTCGTTCATACGACCATTTTCCCGTTACGGGCAAAGGAGCAACCAAGACCTACGGTGGCCCTCTCGTGGTCGCCTCGATCGTGACCTCCGTTCTGCTCTGGGGGAAGTTGCACAATCCCTTTACACTGATCTGCTTGTTTGCCGTTTTCTGGTTTGCTGGGCTTGGGTACATCGACGATCACCTGAAAGTCCGACATGGCGCCAGTGACCATGGCCTTTCCGAGACGGCCAAACTTGCTCTGCAGCTACTCTACGGGGTCGGGTTCGGTCTGTTCTTTGTTGTAGAGGGATGGTCGCCCATGCCGCCCGGTCTGGCCACGCAACTATTCGTCCCGTTCTTCAAAACACCGATCATTGACTTGGGATGGGGCTACGTTCCTTTCATCGTGTTCACCGTGATCGCCATCTCAAACTCGGTCAATATCGCCGACGGCATCGACGGGTTGGCCATTGTGCCTGTCGCCTTTGCCGTCGCCGTCTACGCCGTGTTCGCCTATGTATCGAGTCATGCGCGGATCTCCGAGTTTCTCATCTTCCCCTTCGTGCCTGGCGCCGAGGAAGTCGCCATCATCTGTTCTATCGTTTTTGGCGCCTGCCTCGGTTTCCTGTGGTTCAACTCGTATCCCGCAAATGTCATCATGGGTGACACGGGATCGATGGCATTGGGAGGGCTGGTGGGGACGATTGTCGTGTTGGTGAAACAGGAATTCCTGTTCATCATCGTCGGTGGCATCTTCGTCACCGAGGCCCTCTCGGTGGTGATCCAGGAGAAGGTGGGAATCAAGTGGTTGGGGCGGCGCTTTTTCCTCAGCGCGCCTATTCACCACCACTTCCAGTCCAGAGGTCTGGCGGACACGAAGATCGTGATTCGTTTCTGGATCGTGGCAGGGATCCTCGCCCTGGCAGGCCTGGCGACGCTGAAGATTCGTTAACCCCGGTCCACCTCTATGCACCCATCGCCAGCTGTCCGCGTAGAACGAAAAGCGGCTCCTTGGGGGAGCCATGGTGACTCTTGTAGACTGCGCGAACCTGCTACAGCAATCGAATCCCATAGATGAAGAGCAAGACCGTGGTCGTGCCGCTGCAGACCGTGATCCACAGTGGGACGCCGCTTTCGTCACCGTCATAGATCTCACGGGTATAGCGACGGTATTCGCTCGAGATCAGCAGGTGTCCTGAGGCGAGAGAGATGATGATCGCAATCACGAGAAATGTATAGCCGAGGGTTGCGGATCGATGGCTCGGGCGAGGCTCAACACATACGAGACGATGTTGACGAGCAGACCGTATTCTCTCGACAGCAGGCTGTAGATGATGATCCCCAGACTCAACGAACCGACCGCCATCGAGGAGGCGGCTTCCAGCAGGGGGATCCCGGCGAACAATACCAGGACCGGGACGCTGATGATCAGGTGCAGCCACATGCCCGCATACGCATAGAAAAAAGAAGGGCGCTCGAGTGACGCGGTCCCTACGTGAAACTGAGAAAATGACTGACGTCTTGCTGACATCGGCATCCGGCGCAGCTGAAGAAACTTCCGGGGAAGGGAAGTGAAGCTGCGCGGCAACTGGGCAAAAAGGAAACCTCCGTCGAGGGGACGGAGAGTCAACGTAGTTCGTGCATCAAGCGATTGATCTTCAAGTATAGCCGCCGCCCTTTGGCGGGTGTCAAGAAACACCACACCATCGGGGGCGTTCAGAGGTCCATCGCCCCGATGGGCGCCTGCACTGACTTGATTCTACGCGGCGGCGGCCATCGCAGTTGGTGACGCGGCAGCCTGCTCGTCACCACGAACACACCGTCGCAGCGCCTGCCGCTCGAGATAACGCACCAGTTGGAAACAACCCTCCTGCTTGTCACGGAAGGAGAGGGAGACCGAGTACACGGGTCCTCGCTCGTCTCGCGAGTGCAGGGCGACGGCCACGGCACGAGCCCGCAGATGAGTAAACTGAGCTCGAACTTTCTCGGCCGCCTCGGCGACGGGATTGCGCGTCAGAGAAAGACTCTTGATCGGTACCCCACCCCGAGGCAGGTGGCGGCGGGCCTGTGCTTCGACGAAGCTCTGGGGGGCCTCCAATGTGACGTCGACCCACTCTGAACTTGGACGGCAGCGCGTATAGAGTTGCGCACCACCGCCGCTGATGTTGGTCAGCGCGGCGTCGGCCTCGACGGGAGCGACCTGTGGATTCTCGCGCCATCCGAGTTTGCCACGCAGGCACACATTGACACGGTAGGTGTCGCGGCGATACGCTGCAGCCCGGGGTGGCGACTTGACCAGCAGCACGGGCAGGCGACCGCCGAGACGGCCACGCCCGCGGATCTCGCTCGAAAACGCAAAGCTCTTCTTGTGAGATCTCAGGGATTGGATCGTAACGGGTGTTCCTTGTTTTGGTCGAAAGTCGCCCGGAGCGTCGAAGCACAGCAGTCCGTCGCGACTCATCTGGTGCAATCGGCTCTGGTAGGCGCCGGCTTCTACGCGAGGATCATCAAATCGGAGCAAGAACTGCTGACCGATTTTCACCCCTTCGGGCAGCCGGCGTGGCTGCCGCTTGTTCGAATCGTTGATTGTCTTCATTCGGGGCTCCAAAAAGGCTTCAGGGGCTGGCTCCACTGAGCTGCCAGAGACTTCTCTTCGAGAGAAAGGTGACGGGGCTGGTAGTGGGCCGTAGATCTGCTTGATTCATCGGTCCGCGGTGGAGTATTCTTTAGTATTAATTCATACAAAGTGCGGGAATGTTCGTGTTTGATCTGGTACATACCACCACCGTCCAACAGGGCTGCCGTGGCTCGAGCCGCTAAATCGGACCTCGGGCCAGATCCGGAGGCACCCGTTCGGCTGCCGGTGCTGACAGGCGAAATCGGTGCCCAACGCATCGAGGGCGTGTCTGGCGTCGGCGCTCAGAGAGGGAAGGTGCTGCGAGAAGCCGGGATCGAAACACTGGCAGACCTGCTGCTGAGGCTGCCTCGCCGTTACCTCGACCGCAGCCATATCGTCCCGATTGAAGCCGCCCCCATCGGTGAGGAGGTCACGCTGCTGGTCCGTGTTCTGCGACCTGGGCAAGCCCCTCGGTTTCGGCGTGGCCGTCAGCCGCCCCGTGAGGTCGTGGTTGAAGATGGATCAGGCACGCTGCGCTGTGTGTGGTTCCGAGGCGGGCACTACCACAATTTCGAAGCAGGGGATCTGCTCGCTCTGAGCGGCAGGCTGGAAACCTACAAGAACCAGCGACAGGTCTCTCACCCCGAGTATGAGTTCATCACCACCACGGATGATGATTCGGGGGCACGTGGCGACCTACTTCATACGGGCGGAATCATTCCGCTCTACGCCAGCAGCGCCGATCTGCAGGAACGTGGCCTTCGGTCGCGTGGATTTCGGCGGCTTGTGCGAGCGGCCCTCTCCCTGGTCGAAGGGGGGATCGTGGCCGCCGTGGACGAATCGATCGCCGCCGGCCAGGATCTCCCGAGTCTTGAGGCGGCACTCAAGGATGTCCACTTTCCGCCTTCCCGCGATCGTGCTGAGGACGGTCGGCGACGACTGGCATTGGAAGAGCTCTATCATCTGCAGCGCGAGATGGACCGGCGTCGGCAGCGTCGACTGTCTCAAGCGGGAGCATCGATCGCGCCGAGTAAGCAACTCGTGCCTCGCCTGATCGAGCGTCTCGACTTCGAACTTACGGCGGCACAGACGCGTGTTGTCGAGCAGATCAGCTCCGACCTGCAGCAATCTCATCCCATGCGACGGCTGCTGCACGGCGACGTGGGATCTGGCAAGACGCTGGTGGCGTTGTGTGCCGCTCTGCAGGCGATCGAGGCGGGATACCAGGTCGCGGTCATGGCGCCGACGGAAATCCTGGCCGATCAACACTTCCAGACCTGGCAGTCGTTGCTGTCGCCCATGGGGTTGAGTCCGGCGCTGTTGAAAGGGGGCCAACGGGCGGCCGTGCGACGTGAACTGCTCACCGGGATGCAGACGGGCGCGTTGTGTTTGATCGTAGGAACTCACGCTCTGCTGCAAGAGGATGTTGGGTTTTCCCGCCTCGGACTAGTCATCGTTGACGAACAACATCGTTTCGGTGTGGAGCAACGTGAGCAACTGATCCGCAAGAGTGACGCCGTTCATACGCTCGTGATGACGGCGACCCCCATTCCTCGCTCACTGGCCTTGAGCATGTACGGAGATCTGGAGGTCAGTGTGCTGGACGAATTGCCTCCGGGGCGTTTGCCCGTACGCACAGCCCTGCGCTCGCCAGATCGACGGGACCGCATCCTCGCCTTCGTGGCAGAGCAGATCTCCGAGGGAAGGCAGGGATACCTCGTCTATCCCACGATCGAAGAGTCTCAGGCTTCCGATCTACTGTCCGCGGAGGCGGCTTTCGAGGAATTGTCCTCCGGTGCATTGGCACGCTACCGCCTCGGACTGCTTCATGGGCGTTTGTCGACGGAAGAGAAGAGGTCGGTCATGTCACGCTTTGCCGCCGGAGATCTCGACGTACTCGTCGCCACAACTGTCATCGAAGTCGGCGTCGATGTGGCCAATGCCACGGTGATGGTGATCGAACACGCTGAGCGCTTCGGATTGGCGCAACTTCACCAACTGAGGGGGCGCGTGGGGCGCGGGGCAGAAGCCGCTTACTGCATTCTTGTGGCCTACCCAACCGACACGGAGGAGCAGCTCTGGCGCGAGCGACTCGATGCGCTGTGTGCGACGGATGACGGATTTGAGCTGGCTCGTACGGATCTGCGAATGCGAGGCCCTGGCGAGTTCCTTGGGACACGTCAGGCGGGACTTCCAGAGTTGCAGATCGCCGATCTGGTCCGCGACGAAGATCTGCTGGAGGTGGCCCGGGCAGCCGCGGTGGGCTCCGACCGATGAACGGCTCATCACCACGGCGGCGTGCAGTTGTGTTCGTCTCGCTGGCCACGGCTTCCTCGTTGCTCGGCGACCAGATGCTCTACGCGGTGCTGCCGTCCCACTATGGTGAGCTGGGGTTGGAGCCGTATCAGGTCGGCGTCCTGCTTTCGGCGAACCGCATCGTCCGCCTGCTGAGCAACCACTTCGCAGAACGGGCGTGCCGCTGGTGGTCTCCGAGCGTCCTTCTCACGCTCAGTCTGGCCGCGGGGGCGGGGCTGAATGTCGCCTATGGTCTGTTCGCAGCATTCCCCATTCTGCTCAGCGCCCGCATTCTGTGGGGTGTCTGCTGGTCCTTCATCCGCCAGATCGGCATGATGACGGTGGTCGATCACGCCGTGGACTCCCATCTCGGGCGTTACATGGGGTACTACTCAGCGATCTCCCGTATGGGTTCGATCTCAGGAAACCTGCTGGGCGCCGTGGGTCACGATCTGATCGGTTTCACGGCGACCCTTCTCCTGTTTGCCTTGCTCTCTGGCGTGATGGTTCCTCTGGGCCTCCTCGCCCGTAGGTTGAGTCCGCCCCTGAGGCAGAGCACGGCGGATGACACCGCCCGACGACCGAATCGCGCGCTGCTGATGTGCGGATTCGTCAGCGGTGCCGTCGGACAGGGGTTGCTCGCATCCACCTTGGGGGCGGTGATCGCCACCCGACAACCCGGGGGCATCGATTTCCACGGCTTTTCCCTCGGCGTGGCAACCCTGACGGGTCTGTTGCTGTCATCGCGCTGGCTGACGGACCTGTCGGCCCCCGTCTTTGGCGCGAGTGTCGATCGTTGGGGGGGGCGTCAGATGGGGGCTACGTACTTCTTGCTCGGCGCCATCGCGTTGTTCGCCGCGGCGTTCAGTTCGAGCGTGGCCGGCCTGGTGGGTAGCGTGCTGCTGTTCTACGCTTCGGCAGCCGGGGTGGGGGTTGTCCTGCACTCGATGGCCGGCGCCGGAGGTTCACGGCAGATCGCCCGCTACGTGACCGCTTCCGACCTGGGATCGGCGGCGGGCCCGAACATCGGATGGCTGGTTCTTCAGGCTGGTGTTGCCGTGCATGGTGTGTTCCTCATCGGCGCAGGGCTCTATCTGCTCGCCGGGTGCACGGCCGCTATCGCTATCACGTCCCGAATGGTCCCATCGTCGGAATCCGAGGTCCTTTAGGCCTCGAGAATCGATGGTTCTTAGACCTCAAGAATTGAGGTTCCTAGACCTCGAAGCCGTGACCATTTTCTGACGTCATTCACCAAAAAAGGGGGAGTCCCGTGACATCGAATGAGCCACTTCTGCCAAAGGACCTCTTCGTCGGCCTGGAACGGGTCACCCATCTGTGCACGGGGGGCGAAGCGCCCTGGCTGCGTGGATTCGAAGAGGTGTATAAGGAGTTCGCTCGCCTCAAGAGTGACGGGCTGGCCGGGCGGGAGCGGGTGTACGAGATCGGCGACGAGTGTCGAGATCTGATGGGGCAACTGTGGGGCGTGCCCGGACATCGTATCGCCTTCATGCCCTCTGCCACGGAGGGGATGAATTGGCTCGCCCGAGGACTCGACTGGAAACCGGGCGACAACGTCGTCACGGACAATCTGGAGTTTCCCTCCGTCGCCTATGCATGGCGTGATCTTGCCGAGGCGGGCGTCGAGATTCGAATGGTAGAGCATGATGATTTCCACATCGACGAGGATGCTCTTCTGTCAAAGGTCGACGCTCGGACAAGGGTGTTGGCCGCATCCCAGGTGAGCTTCTACACCGGTCAGAATCTGGATATCCGCCGGTTGGCTCTCGGACTACGGACGAGTGCACCGTCTACACTACTCGCTGTGGACGCGACACACGCAGCCGGCGTTGTGGATGTATCGGCCGCTGTGACAGATCTATGTGTCAGCAGCAGCTACAAGTGGCTTCTGGCCACGCACGGGACGGCACCTTGCTTCCTCAGTGAGCGCGCCGAATCGATGACGCGTGGAAGTAGCTACGGATGGCACAACCTGGCCGTCTGGCCTGCACAGGGCGCCGAGCGAGCCCCCACCGTCGACGAAAAACCGATGCCCATGAGGCTGGAGCCGGGCAATCCAGCCATGGTGGTCGTTCTGTTTCTCCACCACGCCTTGTCGCAGCTCCTCGAGGTCGGAATCGGGCCCATTCAGGAGCACGCATGGAATCTGTCGGAGCGGATCGATGCTGGTCTGCGGGACTTGGGCCACACGGTGATCTCTCCTTCGGCCAGAGTCGCCCGCTCGGGAAACACCTGTTTCCTCGTCCCTGATGCGGCGGCCTTGCAGCAAGACTTGGCCAGGGAACGGGTCCTGGTATGGGGGGAATACGGTCGAGTGCGTATTTCGGGTCATCTGTACAATGACGACTCGGATGTTGACAGAATCCTTGAAATTCTCGCAAAAATCCGTTGACAGGTGCACATTAGAGTAGTAGACTGATGTGCACCAACGAGGCCTGGAACACAGGCCCATTCCTGACGGATCTCCCCATCGGTGATGGGGATCCCGCGTGAAGGATAGGAGAGCGACCATGGAAAACTTCGATCGTGAGCGCATCGCCCGCGCTGCCCGCATTTACTCCAGCAACCGTGACGCCGGTCTTGCCCTGGGAATCGCCCCAGGTAGTTTCGGACGCCTGTGTCGTCGCTACGGCATCGAGACTCCCCAATCGCGTCGTCGCCGCAAGATTACCAGCGCAGACGTGTGAGGAGGTGGACCATGCCTAGCTGCGTCAATCGCGTCGTCCTTGTGGGAAATCTGGGGGCCGACCCCGATACCCGATTCACTCCGACGGGTACACAGGTCGTGACCGCCAATCTGGCCACGGACGATACCTGGACGGATCACCAGGGCACGAAACGGCAACGAACCGAGTGGCATCGGCTCGTCCTGTGGCGGCGACTGGCTGAGATCGCCAGTCAATACCTGCACAAGGGAAGCCGAGTCTACATCGAAGGCCGCCTGCACTCGCGTTCGTGGGAGGACGGAGAAGGACACCGGAACTATCTGACCGAGATCGTCGTGAGTGACCTGCGAATTCTCGACGCCTCCGCAAATGGCCCCGCCGAACTTGACCTGCTCTACGCTCAGAGCGAATCCCAGGCGGAAGTCTCTGTCGCCTCCACGCCCAATGGTTCCGATGATGACGGATTGCCTTTCTGATCAGATCGGGATCTGACCTGACCAGATTGGGCTCTGGCGAGATTGGGCCGATTCGTATTCAACAAGAAGCGCCCGTTCCAAGCTCTGGAACGGGCGCTCTTTGGTTCTGGGTTGATCTGGCCGTAGGGACCTGGTCCGGAGGATATAGACCTATTTGAGTCGGGCTTCTCGCCGTCGCCGCTGCTATCGATTGGGCTGCGGCGTCACGCGCAGGTAGGGTTTCTGCGCCTCAAACCCCTTAGGAAATAGCTCCTTCGCCTCGTCGTCGGAGAGCGCGGGTACGACGATACAGTCGTCGCCATCCTGCCAGTTGGCGGGTGTGGCGACTTTGTGATTCGCCGTCAGTTGCAGCGAATCGATGACCCGCAGAATCTCGTCGAAGTTGCGACCTGTGGAGGCTGGATAGGTCAACGTCAGTTTCACCTTCTTGTCGGCACCGATGATGAATACCGATCGGACGGTGAGATTGTCCAGCGCATTTGGGTGAATCATGTCGTAGAGATTGGCGATCTCCCGATCCGGGTCAGCAACAATGGGGAAGTTCACCGTCGTGCCCTGGGTTTCGTTGATATCCTTGATCCAGCCATGATGGGAGTCGACTGGATCGACACTCAGGCCGATGGCCTTCACATTGCGCTTGTCGAACTCCGGTTTCATCTTCGCCACCGTACCAAGTTCGGTCGTGCACACGGGCGTGAAATCTGCCGGGTGGGAAAAGAGGATCGCCCAGCCATCGCCGATCCAGTCGTGAAAGCTGATCTTGCCCTCTGTGGTCTCTGCAGTAAAGTCGGGGGCTTCGTCGCCCAAGCGTACAGCCATTGCATACAACTCCTGAATTGGGGACCAATTCGATGTCAGCGCCTAACCTACAGACACTTTGGTCACTGTCAACGCGATGCCTGATCGCATACTGGCTGATGACGGCGGCCGCACCCACACGGGCCTGGTTGGGGGATGGTCATGCCCTGTTGTCCCGTGCTTCCATCGAGGCGTTGCCTGACCAGATGCCTCAGTTCTTTCGTGACGCTGGCGACGTCGTCGCACACATGTCACTCGATCCAGATCTCGCCAAAAACAGGGGCGTTCCACTGCTGTCCCACGGCGAGTTCTCTGAGCACAACTTCGATCCTGAACTACTGAAAGGCGAAACGTATCCCGACAAACGATACGACTTTGTGAAGCTTTGCAGTCGTCTGGGTGTCGCTCCCGAAAAAGTCGGGTTTTCTCCCTATGCCATCGCCGAGTGGACCCAGCGTCTGGCTGTAGCTTTCGCCGAACATCGTCGTTGGCCCGACGATCAGACGATCCAGCAGAAATCACTTATTTATGCTGGGTTTCTCGCTCACTACTCACAAGATCTGGTTCAACCGCTGCACGCCACGATCCACTACGACGGTCGTGCCGACGCGAATGGGAAGGTCCCGAACAGCGGTATTCACGAGACTGTCGATGCCGCTCTTGAGCGAATGGGAGTCGGTCCGACCCAACTGGCTGCAGGGGCGTCAGTCACCTCGTTTGAGGGCAACCTGTTTGAGGCCATCCGGCGCCAGGTGCAAGAGAGCAACGGTCAGGTGACTCACCTGTATGATCTTGCCGATCAGTTCGAAGGCGCGGATGGGCCCTCCACCGAACAGGCCCGCAGATTCATCCACGAGCGAGGCCGGCGTGCCGCCGAGTTTACGGCGTCACTCTATCTGACGGCGTGGGTCACATCGAAGCAACTTCGGTTGCCCAGGTGGGTGGAACGATAGGAGGGCCTCGGTGCCCGGCAGGTGGGAATCCAGCGAAATCTCACAAACTGCGCTATACGTCAGCAGTAACCCTCCACGCTTCACCTGTGATCAGGGCCTGCTCGAAGATTTTCGGATCCACATCGAAACCAGATCCCGGCGTTTCAGGCACCACCAGGCAACCGTCCACCAGCGCCCAGCCCTCATCTATGAGGCCGGGCACTTCGGCCGGGCCGGCTTCCAGCAACTCATAGTTGGCGATGGATGCGGCGAAGTGTGCGTGTGGATAACGGTCGATGTAGCTGCCCCAGGTGTGTGGGGCACATCGGCCAGCGCAGGCCTCGACCCGGGCCGCCATGTCCCGCCACCACGTGAGACCGTATGCGTGAAAATCCTGCTGAACGACATCGATGAGACCCTCCTCGACGAGGTCAAAGAAATAGGGTGGAGGGGCGAATTCGCCGTCGGCGACGAGGGTTCGTAGACCATTCTCCTCGATGAACTCTTTCAGGGCTTGATTCAGTGGACGATCTTCGGCGAAGGGTTCCTCAAACCAGTAGATGTCCGCCTCAGCACATGCCTGCAACAGGTCACAGGCCGAGTTAAGCGTGTTGCCCATGTTGGCATCGATCATCACTCGCGCTTGGTCACCTGCCGCTTTGCGCACCGCCTGCACGACGAGGGCGTCGCGAGCCAACCCTTCATCCGCGGCCATCCAGCGGGCTCCCCGGCCGACCTTCACCTTGAAATGATGATATCCATAACTCTGTCCGCTTCTGACTTCCTCGGTGAAGAGCTCTCTGGCGTGTTCATCGTCCAACTCGAGATCGTCGATGTAGATAGACGCATCGTAGACGGGCACCTGGCGCGAGCCACGGGCGCCGAGCAGCCGAAACAGGGGCAAGTCGAGCAATCGGGCGACCAGATCCCATAGGGGCAGATCGACGCAGGTTCCCGCAGGTGTCGAACCATGGGGCATGCGGAACAGCTCTCCCACGGTGCAACCGACCAGGCTCTGAGCGGTCTCCAGAGACAACGATGACCAACCAATACCCCATCCGCCGCCGTGGGTGCGAAGTCGCACAACGGGGTCACTCAGGCGAGGACCGTGTTCACCAATCCGGGCATTGTGTCCAATTGAGCGTGGGCGGCGGCCACGAAGCACGAGACGCTCCACTGCCTCGATCCGTTCGCAGTACACGTCCTCCAACTGCTGCTCGACCACCGTCGTCGTCA
>PATE01000131.1 GCA_002712305.1 Gemmatimonadota bacterium
ATGGCTTGCTGCGGCGTTTCATCGACGACGACGCTTTCATCGACATGATGACGCGCGATCTGGCCGAGGGGCAACACCGACGTCTTGCTGAGCGGGCAACCTATTTCACCACGGCATACCTCCATCTTCCCGAAGAGCTGGAGGCTGAGGCGAACGACGCAGGTCTGCAGGCAGAGGAAACGTTGGCGATACAAGGCCCCGCGTGGCTCTTGCCCGATTTTGAGGAGCGCTGGGCGGATGAAGCCCATCGCGCTCGGATGATGGATATTCTGCAGCGACTCGAAGCCGAACCATCGCTGCTGGGTGCCAGTGGTCATCTGGCTAGTGGCACGCAAACCATGACCGGCAGAGACCGAGATCACATCAGCGATCGCCGATGAGTGATCGCCCAGTGACGCGAACGCGGGTGCTGACCCTGTTGCCCGACGAACTCTCTGTCTGCCGTCTTGACGAGAAGGAACCAGTCCCGGTGTGGGTCACAGATCGTGGAGGATTCTGGTCGATGACGAGGCGGGATCGAGAGCTGAGTGTCGTGTGTGTCACGGCGAGCGTGCCGGCCTCGATCCAGCACGAGAGCGGCTGGCGTTGCCTGGTGATCGACGAGGTCATTCCCTTCGCAGAGATCGGTGTCCTGGCTACGCTCACATCTCTCCTGGCGGCGGCCCAGGTCTCGGTGTTCGCCTTGTCGACGTACGAGACCGACGCCCTGATGGTGAAGCAGGATCGCCTGAAACAGGCCACCGACGCGCTCGAGTCAGCCGGTCATCAAGTGCGAGGTCACCAATAGCGAGGTCCGTCGGCTGCGCGGATCTGTCGCACGGCTCTTGCCACTGTCCGGACTCCGCACGACCATACGAGCCGGTTCGGACGGCGCCGGGCACAGGCCTTTGGATGCATCGGCCTGGGCACAGCAGCCTAGATGTATCAGGATAGACGTACAGCCTGGGAGGAGGTTCGAGTGGAACTACCCATCTATCAGGTCGACGCATTCACCTCTCAGGTCTTCGGCGGGAATCCGGCTGCTGTCGTGCCCTTGGAAGCCTGGCTCGACGACGAACTTCTGCAGTCGATTGCGGCGGAAAATAATCTGTCTGAGACGGCCTTTTTCGTCCCCACGTCCGGCCATTTCGAGCTGCGCTGGTTCACGCCGACGGTCGAGGTCGACCTATGCGGCCATGCGACACTCGCCACCGCGCACGTTCTGTTTTCGGAACTCGGCATGCCTTCTGAAACCCTCACCTTCGATTCAGCCAGCGGTGAACTGAAGGTGACTCGCGAGGAAGATCTTCTGATCCTCGACTTTCCCGCCTACGACCTGACGCCAGTCGATGTGGACGAACAACTCATCAAGGGGCTCGGTACGACACCGACTGAGGCGCACCGAACACGAGACGTTCTGGCGGTCTATGAAACGGCTGACGAGGTCCTTGGCCTGACTCCCGATTTTGCGGCGCTGGCTCAGGTGGAAGGGCTGGTCATCATCGCCACGGCTCCCGGACCGCTGAGCGACCGGTCCCGCGATCAGTCTAGCGATCCGTCTGGCGACCCCGACTGTGACTTCGTCTCTCGATGCTTCGCACCAGGAGGTGGGATCGATGAAGATCCCGTGACCGGATCTGCTCACTGTACACTCACTCCGTACTGGGCAAAACGGCTCGACAAGACGTCGCTCACGGCGAGGCAGGTCTCAGCGCGGGGCGGTGAACTTCGCTGCGAACTACAGAAGGATCGTGTGCTCATCGGCGGGCAGGCGCAACTCTACCTGCGGGGGAGTATCCTTGTCTGATCTCCCCCTCCGTCATCGGTTACAGCTGTGGGCACTGGCCCTCGGCCTTGCGTGTCAGCCCGTCCAAGGCCAACCGTCAGAGGCGCAGGGAACCCCCACAGAAGCAGGCGTCGAGGAGAAACAGGCTGACACGACTCCCCAATGGCCAGTGACGGTCTTTCGGGCCGCCCTGAGCCAGAGGGTCTGGCGTCCGCGGACTGGTACCGCATCTTTAGTTTCTTATGCCTGAACTCGACGTAGGAATCCAGAGCATCATTGACGGCCAAGGCGTGCCTATCGCGATCGTCGGAATGTCGATCGTCTTTGTCGCCTTGATCTCGATCGCCTCCTTTATCTCGGTCCTTCCCTGGCTGCTGGCACAACTAGCCAAGTTCGTTCCCGAGACCGATCACCACGCGCCATCTCGGCCGCGAGGCGACGATGATTCCGCAGCCGTCGCCGCAGCCGTGGCGGCCTTTCATGCTCAACGTAGTGGAGCAGGGTCATGACGGTGCTGACCGAGTTTCTCGGTACGACCGGCTTTGCCATGATGACATGGGGCAACCTGTTCATGATCGTCGTTGGTTTGATCTTCATCACCCTGGCGATCACCAAGGACTATGAGCCCCTGTTGCTGCTGCCGATCGGTTTCGGCGCCATGGTGGGGAACATCCCTTCCATTCCGGGTATGGCACTCAGCGTCTACGACCCGGGCAGCGTCCTTGCCTACCTCTACTTTGGGGTGAGCCAGGGCATCTTTCCGCCGTTGATCTTTCTTGGTATCGGCGCGATGACGGACTTCTCGACCATGCTGTCGAATCCTCGCCTCGTGCTGCTGGGCGCGGCGGCACAGGTCGGTATCTTCCTCACCCTCATGGGTGCTCTCTATCTGGGATTCACGCCAGAAGAGGCAGGTGCGATCGGCATCATCGGTGGCGCAGATGGGCCAACGGCGATCTTCCTGTCGGCCAAACTCGCCCCTCACTTGATCGGCGCCATCGCCATCGCGGCCTATTCGTACATGGCACTGGTACCGGTGATTCAGCCGCCGGTCATGAAACTGCTGACCACCCGCAAGGAGCGGTTGATTCGCATGCCGCCTCCCCGAGAGGTGTCAAAGCGCGAGAGGATCTTCTTCCCCATCATCGCATTCCTCGTGGCGGCGCTAATCGCCCCGGGTTCGCTGGCGCTGGTGGGTATGCTAATGTTCGGGAATCTGCTCAAGGAGAGTGGTGTCACCGATCGACTCGCCGACACGGCTCGTCATGCCTTTATCGACATCGTCACGATTCTGTTGGGCTTTTCCGTCGGTGCTAGCACACAGGCCCAGACCTTTCTCACGCCGCAGTCGTTATCGATCTTTGGCCTGGGTGCCCTCTCGTTCGCCATGGCTACGGCCGGTGGAATTCTTTTCTGTAAATTCCTCAACCTGTTCACTACGCAGAAGGTGAATCCTCTTCTGGGTGCTGCCGGCGTGTCCGCCGTTCCCGATTCGGCCCGCGTGGTGCAGATGGTGGGACTGCAGGAGGATCCACACAATCATCTGCTGATGAATGCCATGGCGCCTAACGTAGCAGGCGTCATCGGGTCGGCCATCTGCGCCGGTATCCTCTGGTCGGTGATGGTCGGATGACCGGTCGCCGGCCCACCCTTGATGAAGGTCATCGCAATCTGATCCCCACGAGAAAACAGACCCAATGAAGAAAAAGGTCACCTTCATGTGCACGGCGTTCCGTGACGGATTCCAGTCCGTCTACGGGGCGCGTGTGCTCACGCCCGACTTTCTCCCAGCTTTGGCTGCTGCCCGGGACGCGGGAATTTCGTATTTCGAAGCAGGGGGGGGCGCCAGGTATCAATCCCTGTATTTCTACTGTCAGGAAGATGCCTTCGACATGATGGATCAGTTCCGCGAAACGGCGGGACCAGATGCCAATCTGCAGACGCTTTCGCGTGGCGTGAACGTGGTTGGCCTCGATTCTCAATCGAGCGATATCATCAAGCTGCACGCAGATCTGTTCGCCAAACACGGCATGACGACGATCCGAAATTTTGACGCCCTCAACGACGTTGAGAATCTGATCCACTCCGGCAAGTGCATCACCGACGCCGGTCTCCACCACCAGGTCTGTGTGACCATGATGGAGTTGCCCCCCGGATGTGTCGGTGCCCACGACGCCGACTTCTACGAGAGCACACTCCGACAGATTCTCGATGCGGACATCCCCTTCGACTCGGTCTGCTTCAAGGACGCCTCGGGCACGGCGGTACCGTCGACGGTACACGAGTCGATCAAGCGCGCCCGCAAGATGCTGCCCGAGGGCACGTTCATTCACTTCCACACCCATGAAACAGCCGGCATTTCCGTGCAGGCCAACATGGCAGCCCTGGAAGCCGGTGCAGATGCCATCGACCTGTCTCTGGCGCCTTGTTCGGGCGGCACCTGTCAGCCCGATGTGCTGGTCATGTGGCACGCTCTGCGCGGGTCTGATTACGACCTCGATGTGGACGTGGACAAGGTTCGGGATGCGGAGGAGGTCTTTAAGGAGTGCATGGCCGAATACTTCCTGCCGCCGGAAGCGATCGCTGTGGAACCGATGATTCCCTGGAGTCCGATGCCCGGTGGGGCCCTAACAGCCAATACGCAGATGCTGCGTGACAATGGCATCATGGATCGTTATCCGGAGATGATCAAGGCCATGGGGGAGGTCGTCGAGCGCGGCGGTTTTGGCACCTCCGTCACCCCGGTTTCGCAGTTCTATTTCCAGCAGGCCTTCAACAATGTCATGATGGGGCCCTGGCAGCGGATCGCCGACGACTACGGTCGCATGGTCCTCGGCTACTTTGGCAAGACGCCCGTGCCTCCCGATCCCGAGGTGGTGAAGCTCGCCGCCGATCAGTTGGAGATGGAGCCTACCGATCGGCCGCCTCTCGAACTTAACGACGCGGATCCGAAGAAGGGGGTCGCCGCAGCGACCCAGCGGTTGTCGGATGAAGAGTTGCCCATCAGTGACGAAAACATCTTCATCGTCGCCGCCTGTGGTGACAAAGGCATCGCCTACCTGAAGGGTGACGCCGAGATGGGGGTGCGCAAGATCGACCCCACGGCGGCCGATCCAGCGGTTTCCTCGGGCGGTACCTACTCGGTCCGCGTCGACGGTACGTCCTACGATGTCAGTGTCGAAGGCGGCCGAGTCAACGTTGGTGGCCGTGTGTTCGACGTGGCGGTTTCAGACGGCACCGGTGTCGCCGAAGCCCCTACCGACACAGGCTCCCTGGTCGATGTGGTTGCTCACATGCCGGGCAAGGTGATTCGCATCGCCGCAGAGCCAGGCGCGTGGGTCGAGGCGGGAGATCCGGTGATCGTCATCGAGGCGATGAAGATGGAAGTCCCCGTCCCGGCGCCCTCTGCGGGCGAGGTCGCCCAGGTGCATGTCGCGGTGGGTGAGCAGATTCCCTCTGGCGCGTCGCTCGCGTCACTGAAGGGCAACTGATCTTTAGCGGGCCGTGCTGTTGTCCGACCCTGCCAGCCGTAGATGTCCCGACCAG
Source organism: Gemmatimonadota bacterium (assembly GCA_002712305.1). Lineage (GTDB taxonomy): Bacteria > Latescibacterota > UBA2968 > UBA8231 > UBA8231 > UBA12574. The sequence goes on from PATE01000131.1 coordinate 5,312, forward strand.
ATCTCTGACGGTTGAGGCGCCGCTTCATCGTCGGTCTCCAATGGCTGCAGCAGCAGCTGGCCGGCGTCGCCAAAACCTGCCAGGATACCACGTCGACTGACCTCTCCGTCGTCGATGACGATCTGCCGACCGAGTCCGATGCAGCGTTTCGCCCAATCCAACTGCAGACCCTCAAATCCGGCCCTCGCCCAGGTTTCCAGGCGTGGCGACAAGGACTTCAGCAGCACGGGCAGCACATCCTGAGGTGCGGTGACCGAACCCGTCTCGATCAAGATCGACGTCGCTCGTTGGTCGATCCGGGCTGCCTCACCCGCTGACATGCTCACATTCAGGCCGATGCCGACAACGGCGACGCCCGGACGCAATTCACAGAGGATGCCGGCGATCTTGGCCCCGTCGACGAGCACGTCATTCGGCCATTTGGTCTGGGCAGCCACACCAACCTCATCGAGGGTGTCTGCGATGCCAAGAGCCGTGGCTATGGCCAGCGATGCCAGTTGGCGTGCAGGCGCTTCGGTTCGACAGAGAATGGAGCAACACAGGTCGCGTCCTGCCTCTGCGTGCCAGTGCCGGGTTCCTCGGCCCCGTCCTGCGGTCTGTTCCGTGGTGGCGATGACGAAGCCATCCGGCAGGCGCTCTTGAGCATCGATGCGTTCGAGAAGTACGGTGTTGGTCGAGGTGACTCTAGTATACCATTGAGGCTCGGTGAACTGCATGGAGTTATCTTAGATCCGCTTCATGGATGAATTCGTGACTCAGTTCGCACCACGATACCATGGGAGATAGGTCATGTCCACACGAGTGAGGATCAGCACCATCGGCGCCCGCGCTGCCACAGGCAAACCCGCCCCCGACGGTGAAGCTGTGGCACGGATGATCGCCCATTGGGAAGGCCGATTCGCACAGATCCTACCCGATGAGCCCGACCTGATCGTCGTGCCCGAATGCTGCGACCGATATCCGCAGCATCCGCTGGCAGAGCGGCTGGCCTACTACCGGGAGCGCGGTGAACAGGTGGGGGATTACTTCGCTTCGGTAGCAAGAGACAATGGTTGCTACGTCGCCTATCCAGCTGTGCGCGAGGTGGAAGACGGAAGCTGGCGCAACTCGGTGCAGTTGTTCGATCGTGATGGCGAATCGATGGGTCACTACAACAAGAATCACGTCGTCATTACCGAAACCACGGAAGGTGGGATCCTCGCCGGCTGCGAGGCGCCGTTGTTTGAGTGCGACTTCGGCACCGTCGGTTGTGCGATCTGCTTCGATCTCAATTTCGCACCGATCCGCGAGGCCTACATCGATTCAAGTCCCGATCTGATTCTGTTTCCGTCCATGTATCATGGCGGGTTGATGCAAGCCTACTGGGCGTATTCCTGCAGATCACACCTGGCGACAGCGATCTGTGGCATGCCCAGTGGGGTGATCTCGCCCATCGGTGAGACCCTGGCCATGTCGACGAACTACTTCGACTACGTCACCTGCAATGTGAATCTGGATTGTCAGGTTGCCCACCTCGACTTCAATCAGGCCGCCTTCCGCGCGATGAAGGAGAAGTACAGGACAGGCGTGACCATCACCGATCCGGGTTATCTCGGATCCGTGCTGATTACGAGTGAAGATGAGGAAGTCAGTAGTGAGGATATGATTCGGGAATTCGACATCGAACTGCTCGATGACTACATGGATCGATCCCTCGCCCACCGCGACGATCCAGAGAATCAGGCGCCAGAGGAACACTAGCCGGGGAACAGTAGCCCGAGTAGCAGCCTCTCCAACTACAGCGATTCACCATAGAGGCCGTAGCGATGCACTGCATCGTACATGGCCACGACGTTCTGTGTAGGTGAATTGTCCTGTAGCTGGTGCGTTGGGGCAAAACAGTAGCCGCTTCCCGGCATCATCGTCTCCAGGGTCTGGCGACAAACGTCGATCACGGGGACCCTCCCCGAGGCGACGGGCCCTGCCGTACTGATACAGCCGTGGAAGGCCAGTCGGCAACTGCCCCTTCGTCGGCATCGTGCAATGGGAAGTCGCAGTAATCCCAATAGCCACCCGACTCGTGTTCGATCCAGCGGGTACGTCGACCCCAGACCGGATCGACGCGCCGGTCAGGCAACTCCGCGTGTAGGCGCGGGCCGGCATATCGACAGGCGACCTCGCGAAAATCGACACCCAATCGCTGTCGCAGCCCCTCGCTGTCACGCGGGTCGAGACCGAAGTGGGCCTTCAGGCGTGTGTCGATCCCCGGATTCGCGCTGTAGTTGATCGGGACACGATCGGTTTCCTGATGCTGCAAGGTCGCCAACACCCGCTCGCGCGAACTCATCGACGAACTCATCCCCACCTCCCTTGTCCTGTTCGGTCAAACCTCTACCGGTCAATGAACCCAACGGGTCGAGACAGGCAAATCTCACACGCGACCATCAGTAGTCGGCGACCGAGCCATCCACGAGCCGGTTGTCCGGCCACTGGAACCGCTGATCCGGCTGCTCACCGACTTGCTGCGCCAGCGATTCGTCCATTTCGACACCAAGGCCGGGGCCCTCCGGTAGATTCACAAACCCCTCTTCGTCCATCGTCCACGTCTTGGTGGCGACCCCCTCGGCCATCTGCGACGTGTATCCCTCGTGGATGAGGAAGAACGGGACCGAGGCGGCCACGTGCAGACTGGCTGTCAGACCGAGGTAGGACATGGTGCAATGGGGTGCGATCGGCACGTGGTGCGCTTCGGCCAATGCGGCGACCTTCTTCATCTGCGTGATCCCCCCTCCGTGGCCACAATCAGGCTGCAAGATGTCGATGACCTGGGCCTCCAGGATCTCGCGAACCTCCCAGATGCCGCGGTCGCGTTCGCCCGTGGCCAGGGGAACAGGAACCTCTTCGCGCACGCGTCGCATCACTTCGATGTTGCCCGGTACCCAGGCCTCCTCCAGAAACAGCAGGTCGTCGGATTTGAGATGCCCGGCAAACTGTCGCACCAGAGGGGGCGGCAACATGGAGTGGGCATCGAACATGACCGCTCCGTCCGGTCCGACCTTGGCCCGGGCCTGGCGAATCCGCTCGACGAGGGCCTCAACGTCGGCTGGTGAGCCCGTGTGGTAGTGGGCCGCTCCCGGGCTGATCTTGAGCGCCTTCGCGCTTGGATACATCCAGATCTTGTCACGACACGGTCCGCCCAGAAGGCGATAAACCGGTACCCCATGAAGTTTCCCGGCAATATCCCACAGGGCCATGTCGATGCCTGAGATGACATGGGTCATCAGACCACCACCCCGGAGATTCCGATGGGATCGATACATCCGCTGCCAGAGGTGTTCCACTCGAGTGGGATTCTCACCAACGATCATCTCACCCATCGATTCGGCCAGCTGGCAGGCGACGGGCGTGTTCATGTTGTTGATCTCGCCCCAACCGACGATCCCTACCGAGGTCTCCAGCTTCACATACCCCTTTCGACCCGCATTGATCGCCCTCAGATGGGTAACACGAATGCTTGACGCGCGGTCCTCGACAGGATCAGCCATGTGAAGCTCCAGGAAATCGACGTGAAAATCGGGTATTTGACGTGAGAATACGGGTGTTTGAGGGCAAACTAGCCGCCGCCGCCTTCAACACAAGGGTGCGGAAGGCGCACAGTGCATCCGTTAAAGGGGGTAAGGGGACATTCCCGTGCACGGGATACCCCGGTGGATTTGGGGCATCTGCCCTGAATACCGCCCTCCTTCCACCCAAACAAGGAGGTTTCCGAATGTCGCGTAACGATTGCCTGACTCTGTCGAGGCGCCAGGGCTAACACAGCCTGATTCGTGCCCGCAGAGTCACAAGGGCAGAAGGGGGTCGCCTCAATCGAGGCGGCTCCCTTTCTTTATTCTCCGAAATTTCTTTACATAGTGAGACTGTAACTTTGCCGTAACTCCCTGGATAATATGAGTCTTCCGCAGTTTTGGTTGACCCCAGAGATCAGATCCAGAGCCGAGATCCGGACGCAGATCGAGATCCGGACGCAGATGACGACGAGTTCGATCGATGACTGAATGGGCAGGCGTCGGCCTGTTGCGCGCAGCCAAGAATGGCAATGCCCGCAATGTCCGCCTCATGCTCACCCGTGGCTTCGATGTGAATGCCGCGGATGAGACAGGGGCGACGGCGCTGATGCACTCCGCCAACAATGGCCACCTTGAGTCCGCTCAAGCACTGCTTGAAGCTGGGGCAGATGCCGAGGATCGCGCGATTGGATGAGTCCGCCGCCACCATCCGTCGTGTCCTGCGCAATCTTTCGCTCGGGCTGACGGGACTCACCGTTGTCCTCACCATCATCTCGGGCCCCGCAGGTCCTGCTGGTCTTGACGCCCTTTCGGTGTTGCGTACGCCTCTCATGTTGGCCAGCGTAGCCGGCTGGGTCGCCTACGTGGCCGTGCGTTCGGTGATCGGGGCTCGCTCTCAACAACGCGGATCCAGAGAAACGATGACCGTCGAGGGGCCTGCGGAGGAATTGGTCCAGAAGGCGACGGCCATCAGTCTCTCACAGCAACCCGACCACGAGCCTGGCGGAGAGGCTGAAAAGAGCTACGAGCAGGCCGAATCGTTCTATTCGACGTATCAGTACCCCGCCGCGGCCGAGCAATACGCCGCTTCTGTGGAGGCCCGCCCAACGCTACCGGGTTATCTGAGCTGGGGGGCGGCGCTGATCAACTGCTCCGATTTCGGCCAGGCAGAGGAAGTGTTGAGCATCGGTCTACAGATGGCGACGCGCCTCGAACGGAAGGACTTCCGTGCCGCTTGCCTGGCGAATCTCGCCGTCGTGCGCAATCGTCTCGGTCGCATTGATGCAGCTCAGACTACCTGCGAAGAGGCGCTGGACCTGTTTCGCATGATCGGAGATAGCCACGGCCAGGCGGATGTGACCCTGACCCTTGGCGCGGTGCACAGTCATCGTGCTGAATTCGACCAGGCGGGGGCGGCCTATGAGGCGGCTCTGAAGCGTTTTCAAGCTGTCGGCAATGATGTGGGGAAAGCCAATGCCCGTGGAAACATGGGCAATCTAGCCATGCAACACGAAGAACTGGAAGAGGCCCTGTCCCATCATAGGGTGGCACTGAAACTGCACGAACAGGTCGGCAATCCACTGGGCCGGGCAAATGCTCTGGCCAACATCGGCAATGTCCGGTTTCGCATGGGGCGACCGAAGGAGGCGCGTCAATCCTACGATGCGGCGCTCGAGATCTATCGCCAGATCGAAGTACCCCTGGGATTGGCGAGTGTCCTGGGCAATCTGGGCAATGTGCTGTTTCGGACGGGCGAACACGATGAAGCGCTGCAGACCTACGAGCAGACCCTTGAGGTCCATCGGCGTATTGGCAATGTCCTGGGGCAGGCAAACACGCTGACCAACACGGGTAGTCTGCTGTCGAGAATGGAGCGACGCGGCGAGGCGCTGGAGGCACTGCACGAGGCGCGTCGATTGTTCGAGAGGGTTGAGGCTCGGACTCGGGGCGCTCAGGCTGCCGCCTCCCTGATCGAAAAGCTCGAGCGTGCCGAAGTGTCCGATGGGAACTGAGACCTGCCTGACCCCCGAGCAGATCCGTCATTTCCGCCACAACGGATACCTGAAGCTGCCAACCCTTCTGCCGGCTGAACGGGTCGAACAGCTACGTCGGGCCGTGACCCAGGACGTGAAGGACGCCGTCGATCCGGTGGTGCGGGACTCGGATGACAGGGTCGTGCGTCTGTCCAAGCTGTTGGACCGTGATCCCATCTTTCGCCAGAGTGTCACCGACGATCGTGTTCTGGAGCTCCTGAGCGGTCTTCTAGGGCCGCATATCGAGATGGTGCACAATCGGCACAATCATGCCACACTCAATCTGGCCCATCGCAATACGGACCACTTCCACCGAGATGTCGTCCAATGGAGCCGGAGCATCGTGACCATCATCTTCTATCTCGAGGAGACCCACCTCGACAACGGCTGCACTCAGCTGATTCCCGGTACGCATTTGCTGCCTGGTGTGGACGTGCTGCACAGGATCGATGAGAACGAGTGGGTTGCTGCCGCCAAACTGGGTGGTCAGGCGATTCCCGTACCCATGCCGGCGGGGGGCATGCTGGCCATCGACAGCCTCGTCTTTCACCGGGCAGGCCCAAATCAGACCGACGATACACGAATGAGCATGACGATCGGTTATCGAAGTGTCGACGAACTGGCCAGTGTCGACGATCCTACAACCGAACTGGTTCTGGGACGCCGGGGGTATATGGGCAATGACGGTCGATCAAGAAATGACGGGGACGAGCGGACGACCCGATGAGGGCGACCCCATGAGGATGGCATTGATGAGATGGTCGGGATGGATGATATGTGTGGGAGTTCTGCTGGCGACCACAGCCGACGCCGAGCCTTTCGGGGGTCTCAGCTGGGAACAACGTTGGGACATCGCCGACAGCCTCGATCAAAGCAGCCGTCAGGCGGTACAGACCGGTGACTATCAAGGCGCACTCCGTCTGATTGACGCGGCCCTGTTGGCCCATCCGGCGCACTACCGTTCGTGGCTGAATCGATGGAATCTGCAATTGCGGCGTGGGCTGGAGCAGGGGCTTTCGCATGAAGAACTGGTGGCCTCGATTACGGCCGATCTGCGCAAGGTGGAAGCGGCAGATCCCAATGCAGATCAGGCCTACGTCCTCAGCTTCGCCGACGGTCGACTCTTTCAGCTGACGGGGGACTCAACACATCTTGAGCGGCGAACGCAGAGGCTGACCCTCCATCTTGCCGAACAACCTGACACGCCGCGAGCCTTCGATTTTCACCTTTCGCTGGCCAAGTGGGCGGTGTCAGACGAGCAAGCGCGTGAGCACTTTCGGGTGGCGCAGAGCATGGCCACCACGCCAGGTCGGCGCCGCGAATGGAGTCAGGCCGCTCTCGAACGTGGCATCGCCCATCCCCGTTTTCTCGACGATGATGACTTGAAGGCGGCCCTGACGCAGTGGCACTCCACGCTGGCCTTCATCACCGATGAGGGCAACCGAGTGCGCGAAGAAGCCAATCTCGTCGTCTGGCATGGTCGAGTGTCGACGGTGAGGGGTGATACCGCCGTCGTTGCCCATCTCGTCGATGCCTTCGCCCATCTGCGTCGCAAGCTGCTGACCCATGAGGAACAGATCGTGAAGCGAGGCTGGCAGGCGCCGGTGGGCCCCTTCGCCATCCTGGACAGTCGGGCTGAGGCGATGCACGGTGATCTGGAGATGCTTCGTGGTGATCGCGAGGCCGCCGAGCAACACTTCCGAAGAGCCTGGCAGATCATCGGCCCTATCGTGGAGCAGTGGGATCGTAGTCGAGACGTGCTCGCAGGTGAGCATCTCCGACAACTTCGGCAGCGCCTACTGCCCTACGTTTCCCAGCGCTGAGACACATGTCCTCGCGGCGCGTTTGTCCGCGGCCAGGCGCTTGATCAGAACGAAACCATCGCTTTGACGACACCACTTTCGGGTGCCAACCAGGAACCGAAGATCTCCACCACATCGTCATAGCTGGCGCGATGCGTGATCCACGGTGTCGTGTCGACTTCGCCCGATTCCATCAGGGCCAGGATTCGCCGGAATTCGGTGGCCGTGCTGTTCCTGCTGGCCAGCAAACTGAGTTCTCGGCGGTGGAATTCCGGATTCTCGAAGTGAATTTTCTCCAGCTGAAAACCGACGAAGACGAGACGCCCGCCGCTGGCTGGAAAGGCCAGTGACGTTTCCATCGATGCGTGGTAGCCTGTGCAGTCGAAGACACATGTGGGCAGGTCGCCACCCAGGTGCTGTCGCAGGTCACCGACCGTCGCCGGGCCATCCACACCGGGTGTGAGAGAAGCGGTGATGTCGAAGTGTGCCTCGGCGAATCCGCGGCGACCGGCATCCAATTCGAGTAGATGTACGCGACCTCCCGCCAGACGGGCGAATTGGGCCGTCGCGAGTCCGATGGGACCGGCGCCGACGACGAGGACCGCCTCTCCGGCTTGAATCCCGGCTCTGCCGACGGCATGTGCGCCGATACCGAGGGTTTCCACCAGAGCGAGTTGCTCCAGTTCAAGCTCTTCAGATCGATGCAGCTTGATCGCTGGCATGTCGATGATCTCGCGCATGCCCCCGTCCGTATGGACACCCAGGACACGGAGGGACTCACAACAGTTGTAGCGGCCTGAGCGGCAGGGCTGGCAAGTCCCACATTCCAGATACGGCTCGACGGCCACATGGTCACCGACGGCCAGATGCTGCACGTCATCACCAATGGCCACGACCTCAGCACCCAGTTCGTGCCCGAGAATCCTCGGATACGCAAAGAAGGGCTGGCGGCCATTGAAAGCATGCAAGTCCGTTCCACAGATGCCCACGCGATGGATGCGCACGGTGGCGTGGCCAGCTGCAGGCGCTCCAGGTTCTTCGGTCTGCGTGCGTTCAAAGTGGCCCGGTTCAGACAACAGCAAGGTCTTCACGTCGTGGATGGTCTCCGTTTTCGTGGATTCGAAGTCAGCGAACCCGGTCGTCGAGGATGCCGGACAGCAGGAGCGGTTGTCGACCAAAGCGATCGACAAAGTCGTCCAATGTCGGTCGAAGCCGAGTCTCGACCTTCGTCTCATGATGGAGAGCGATATCTCTGAGTCGGTGCTGCATCCAGGGGTTGGCAAAGCGCTCGAGGGTGGCCTCAGCGAAGCCGGATGCGTCTTCGACCCGGTCGCCCAGGGCGGGAAGGATCTCCTCTTCCAACAGACGCCGCAGCCAGGCCTGCACGTCAGGATCAACGATGGCATCGCCCACCGTCTCGATGCCCAGTGGCATCGCTTTGGCGACAAGTGCCGTGTGAGCGCCATTGAGAATGCGCACCTTCCGCAGGCTGTAGGGTGTCACGTCGGCGATGCGCAAGATGGCGGCATGATCGAACAGATCGAGATTGCCGCGATCTTCCACCGCCCACAGGGCAAAAGGCTCCGTGACCGTCAACAAGGCATCCTGCTCGAGAAGGGGATGTTCTTCGGGTTGGCCGGAGACGATGCGATCCACGAGGGTGTTCACCCAGTGGCACTGCTCGGAGATCCACGCCAGCAGCACATCGGAACAACGCCATCGGCGCGCCTGCTCCAGCACAAGGCTGTGCAGTCTCTCCGCATTGTTGTCCACCAGCTCACAGGGCAGAATCGTGAGGCCCTGTAAGCCCGCCTGGTGGCGATGAGAAAGCACGGCTAGCAGTTTGGCCGGGAACGACACGGGAGGCTCATGTGGATCACGGTCGTCGTCGGACAACTGCAGGCCCGCCTCGGTGGTATTCGAGAGGATCCAGCGCAGATCTTCGGAGGTGGCAAACTGCAGGACCTGCGGCCACTGGGATTCGGCACTCAGCGCCCTGGACAGCGCTCTGCAAACGTGGATCGTCTCATCGATCCGTTGACGCTCACGCAGACCTCGCACGACCACGTGGTAGCGACCCGATTGCTGGTTGATCCATCTGCTTCGGTCGCTGACGGTGGAAGTGACCACCACCGCGCGCCCATGATCGCCGCCAGATGAATTGGTCTCGTGGAGGAATAGATCGGCAAAGGCACGCATGAAATTGCCGCCTCCAAACTGAAGGACGCTTTCGCGGTCAGGGTCAGTGCCTTGCATCGTCACCACGTGCGAGGATCAGGTCAGGCATCAATCGACGATTTCCACGCGGACCCAGCGCGTGTGGGTCGTGCCCCCCACCGTACACCAGAACCAGGTCAGCAGTGTTCCATCGTCGAGCCGGCGCCCCCCTGGTTTGCCAAAGGCGATCAGCATGTGTTCGGCGAGGAAGTTGTCGTGATCCGGTGTGCCCAGGGTCGCCTCGGCCCCCGCATCAAAGACGACAAGCTCGTTGGCAGTGTCGAAGGTGGTCAGGTCTTCGCTGAGGGCCACGTGAACGCCCTGTGGCTCGTGGCGATGATTGTAAATGGCTGCCACACGGCCATCGGGGAGAGGGATCGGCGTGCAGACCTGACCCTGCAGATTTGTGCGTATCGGTGCCGTCCACGTGTTGCCTTGGTCTTCGGAATACACCTGGTGGTTGCAGATGTCCTGACTTGTGCCATACAGATGGGTCCACAACAACGTGTACAGTCGACCGTCCGCCAGCTGGCAGTTCATCTGATCCCAATAGAGAATCTTGCCGGAAGGATCGTCAGCAACGACGCTGAGATCTGTCCAGGTCTGCCCCTGGTCCTTAGAAACGATCTGCCACGCACGTTGGTCGGGGGGGCCTTCGAACCCCTCAGGTTTCCATGTTTCGAGAGGCCATATCCATCGATCGGGTGACAACTGCACAAGTTGACCTGCCGAATTCCACGTATATCGGGCCGGATCGAGATCGACGGGCACGATCTGTGGTGGTGTCCAGGATACACCCCCATCGTCAGACCAGAACAGGCACATCTGAGGGCGCGAGAGGGCTTCACTGTCGGGATCGAAGAGTTTCCCGTCACCCGTCTCAAAACGGGTGCACGTCATCACCAGCTGAGTCGTGTCACCGACGACACTGATCTGAGGGGCGCGATAGGCCCAACCGTCAGTCGGTGTGCCCCCGGCATGGATGGAGCCTTGTTCCGTCCACGACAGGCCGTCGGTCGAACGCAGCACGACAATGTGGTTGTCATCGCTGCCGAGTTGCTGTCCCACGTGTTGAGATCCAATGAAGGAGCCATCGGGCAGTGGTGTCAGCCACGGCATGTAGGCGCCACGGCTTTCAACGTGAGAGATCATTCCCTGGTCGACGATACGCAGCATGGCAGCCAATTCTCTATCTTGTGCGGCGAATCTCAGCCAGATGCGATTCGCGGCGCGGATCCAATGACGAAAAACCGATGAGGGAGAGTAGTCGATGACGACGGCAACGGCCAACGAGCAACGAACCCGACTCCTGCGCGATGGGTATTGCCATTTCCCACAGATCCTGGATGCCGATCTACTCGAGCGCACGCGAGAGGTCTCGGATCGAATGCTCGACGCGCTGCCGCCGAAACACCTGGACGAGCAGAAGTCGACGGGATCCATGATCAGCGTTTATCAGGATCCGCACTTCGCCGACCTGGTGGCCACGCTCTGCGCCCGTGAGGCCCTCGCCACTCTGGGTTTCGACAACCCGAAGTTTGCTTCCGGCTTCGTCATCAGCAAACCCGGCGGCTCCCCGCCGCTCTTCTGGCACCAGGACTGGTGGGGCTGGGACGAGGAGTGTTCCTACACATGGGACCAACCCATGCAGGCCTTCCTCATGTGGTATCTGGTGGATACGACGATCGACAATGGCTGTTTGCGCGTCCTGAGGGGGACTCACCGCAAACGCCATTCCATGCACGACGCGGTGCCGGATGCGCACACCGCTGAGCTGAGGGCTGTCGTCGATCCGGACCATCCCGCCTATCAGGCTCAACCGGAAGAGGTGGATGTGCCCGTGAAGGCGGGTGATCTCGTCGTTGGCGACTCACGGCTGCTGCACTCGGCCCATGCCAACAAGACTGACCAGCGCCGAACGGTGATCACCCTCTGGTACTATCCCGCATGGGATGAGCTGAGTGAGCCCATTCGAGCGCGTATGGCCAAGGCGGGACAGAGCTATGGCTGGTCGCCGGAGGTCGTGCAACGCCTCGGCTCGCTGCTTCCCACCTATGACGGTGATGCCGAGGATGCAACGTGGAATCGAATTCCCGGGCCTCGCTTTACCTAAACAACATGACGGGAGAGAGAAATTGACCATTCGGGTGGATGGGACGGATCTGGAGCGGTTCACGGCAGAAGTATTCGAAGGGGCGGGCATGTCGCGGGAGGATGCGGCCACCGAGGCGAGAGTGCTCGTGTGGGCGAATATGCGCGGCGTCGATTCGCATGGTGTCGCGCGGCTTGACTCGTATCTGGCGGCGGCGGACGGCGGTCGCATGAAGGTGAAGCCGAATATTTGTGTGATCGGCGAACGCGCTGCGGCGATCTACATCGAGGCAGATCATGCCTTTGGTCCCGTGGTGACGGATTTCGCCGTAGGGCTCGTAGCGGACAAGGCCAAGCAGGCCGGTGTCGGTTGGGCCTTGATCCGCAATACGACCCATCAGGGGGCCATGGGATACTACACCGAGCAATTGGCCCTGCGTGGATTGGCCGGCATCGCCGTAGTGACGAATCCGCCGAACATGGCCCACCCGGGCACGCGTGCGGCGGGTGTGCATAACAGTCCGATCTCCTTCGCCGTGCCCGGCCCTGAAGATCGCGGTCCTCTCGTGCTCGACATGGCCACCAGCATCGCCGCCTTCGGCAAGGTGATGGTCGCCAGCGACAAAGGCGAGTCGATCCCCGACACGTGGGCCCTCGATGAACACGGGAATCCGACAACGGACCCGGCAGCGGCGCGAACTTTGCGACCGGCGGGGGAATACAAGGGGTATGGCCTCGCCTTGCTGTTCGAGTGCTTTACCGGACTCATGGCGGCCAACCCACTCGTGTCACCGAACATCCTCGACAACAAGACGGGAACGGCTCAGCCCGGTGCGCAGAATTCGTTTCTCTGCGCGGTCGACGTGTCCATGTTCGGCGATCTCGTCGACTATCGGCAAGAGGTAGAGGATCTGATTCGCGCCGAGAAGTCGCTGCCGCGACAGGATGGTGTGGACGAGGTCTTTGTGCCGGGCGACCCGGAACTGAAGACGCTGGAAGAGCGCACACGCGAGGGTGTGCCCATGCCACCAGGTACGTGGGCGAAGATCGAGGTCGCGGCGCAACGCTTTGGGCTGGAATTACCGAGGAAGGTCTGATCCACGGCAGAAGCTCATTGCCAACACAGCGGGTTTACCCGCAACATCCAGAAAGGCCACCATGGCCGACGAATCTCTCATCGCCGTCTTCATCGATTTCGAAAACCTCGCCATCGGTCTGCGCCCGGGTCGTTTTCAGGCAGACATCGTGCTCAAGCGTTTTCTAGAGCGCGGTCGCGTGGTCTACAAGCGGGCCTACTGCGACTGGAGTGGCTATCGCAACGATGTGAAGGACATGCACAAGCAGGGGATCGAACTGGTCGACATTCCGCAGACGAGGGCCAGCGGCAAGAATTCGGCCGATATCCGTATGGTCGTCGATGCCATCGATCTGAGTTACGCCAAGGACCACATCGACAGCTTCGCCCTGATCACAGGTGATTCTGACTTTTCTCCCCTGGCATCGAAACTCAAAGAGAATGACCGGCGTGTCATCGGCTGTGGCGTGCGTAAGTCGACGTCCGATTTGCTCATCAACAGCTGCGACGAGTTCATCTTCTACGACGATCTGGTTGAGAAGTCGCAGCGGAAACCCACACGCCGCAAGGCGGCCGTATCAGCATCGGATTCGAAGACGTCGACCAAGACGCGGGGGAAGGACAAGACGAAACCGAAGGCAAAGGCGGCAGTGTCAGAATCGGCCACAGATGCCTCACGGGAGGAGGGGATCGATCGTCTCGTGCAGCTCGTGGCGTCTTTGGAGGAGGACTATTCGCCCTTGTGGAGCTCGCTGGTGAAGCAGAGTCTGCGCCGAGTGGACCCCGGTTTCAGTGAGAAGCGGTTTGGTTTTCGCAACTTCAACGAGTTGATGGCTGCCGCCGAGTCGGCGGGATACATCGAACTCGAGCACGACAAGACACGTGGCAATGACATGGTGAAATTGCGCGACGCATGAGAATCGGTCTTGCCCAGACGCGCCAGACGGCGGATCGTGACGAGAATGTGGCCGCCATTCTGGAGGCGCTGCAGCAGGGGGCTGACGACGGGGCGAAGATTCTGTGTTTCCCGGAGACGCAGACGGTGGGTTACCGTGTCGACATCGCCGCGCCCGAAACACCCGTCGATGCTGACTGGCTCGAGGCCACACATGCGGAGGTGGCCGCCTCCTGTGCCAGACTTGGCGTCGCCTGTATCCTCGGAACCGAGTTGCCTTCGCCGGCAGACAAGCCGACGAACACCGCTCTCGTCATCGACGAGACGGGATCGATTCTCGGTGCCCACCACAAGACGATGCTGACGCCCCTCGATGCCGTGGCGTACTCACCCGGGACGCAGCAGCACACCTTCGAGCTGGCCGGCGTCACTGTAGGTATCGTGATCTGCTTTGAGGCCTTTCGCTTCGCCCACACCACTGCTGAATGTGTTCGTCAGGGCGCCCAGCTCGTCTTCCATCCACAGAACAACACGACACGACCGAATGACTGGAAGATCCCCGTTCACCACGCCATGCTCGTGACGCGGGCCACGGAAAACACGGTGTGGTTCGCCTCGTGCAATGCGAGCCTCGAACACCAGAATTGCCGGTCTATGATCGTTCGCCCCGACGGGCAGATTCAGGCGCAGACCGAGTTGAGGCGTGAACAGGTCCTGGTCGACGACATCGATATTGACCTGGCCACACGGGCCATGTTCCGGTTGGGTGAGGGAGAGCAGGGCGACGCCGTCGACGACAGTGGCGCCATGCTTTTTGCGGACACCGTCGATCGTTCCGAGTGGAGGGCGCCGTAGACGCCAGTCGTCATGCTGCTCAGTTCTGCGTGTGTGACCGATCCAGATCGAATCCCTCACGCACTTGATTCTCGGCATGCCAGCGCCACCAGTGGGCGCCGACGATGGCGAAGGGAACCAGCTGCCGACCGGCCAGCACGTTGGCAACCTTTACGATCAGGAACCACGGATCGATCCCCGCCGACATCTCGTAGGCTTCAGGGCGGGAGAGGGTCAGCCACTGACTCTCCATCCCCAGCAGAGTGTCGCCAACCTGCCATAGGAACAGGAGGGGAAGCCCCGCCACACCCCACCCGAGGCGGGTACGCGGATCGACACGGTCTACGGCCAGGATCGCCGTGAGATATAGAGCCAGGTTGTAGCTGGTTAGTCGAAGACCCACTTTGCCGCTGCCTCCTTTCGCGGCTTCCCAGACGAAGTGCGCTCCATCCACGGCCCCCGCCAACCTTCCATCTGTGTAGAACAAATTCATCACGTTAAGGATGAACCTGCCGAGGACATGCTCGATGTAGGCTGGCTACGAACGCCACAAGGGCACTGGCCAGAACGAACGCAGGGACCCACCTGAAGGCGGGGTGAGCCTCGCTCACGATGCCCCCGCAACGGTCTGTTGCGATCGTACGTGCTCGACATGCTGCATCCACAGCAGCAGGACGGCGACGATCATCACGCCCTGTGCGATCTGATCATGCGCGACGTCGATCCAGTCGGGATGACGGGCCATGTATACAGCAACCCCAGAATTCGTACGAGGTTGAGCCCGAACAGAAGGGGCAAATCGCGAAACAATGCGCGCAGTCGAGTCGGCCAGGACGCTGGCAGGGCGAGGATGCCGGCGATCATGAGAAAGAGCGCTTCGATCCCATTGCAGCCTCCGCGAATCACGACGGTTGTGCTGAGCGGCTGATCCTTGCTATCGGCAAGCGTCGAGGGCACCGTTCCCAGGGTGATGTCGCCGCGCCGTTCGACTTCGAAGGGCAAAACGCGATTTCCCAGGCCCTCGGCGGCGATCGTCACCAGCCGCGTGAAGGGTACATCGATGATCTGCCCATCCAACAAGCGGCGCTCCGCCTGATACAGCTCGTCCAGAAGTGCCAGAATCAGCAGGAACAGGCCGATCACGCGGCCAGCCCGAAAGCCTGGGCCTACGGCTAGGTTGCCGGCTACTGCGCTCTGCGACGGGGCATCACCGGTATCTGTAGTGGTCAGCATTGGTTTTCTGTCGATATATCAAGAAATCTTGATATTTACCTTGTATACCCGTATACTCCTTCTGGACCTCAAAAAAAAAGACACCATGCCCGAACCCCTCCAAATCCACAAAGCTCTGGCTGACGAAACGCGTCTGCGACTGATGCGTCTCCTCGGTCGTTCGCCGCTCAATGTCAACGAGATCCTCTCGATCCTGCAAATGGGGCAGAGTCGAATCTCCAGACACCTGCGGATTCTGGCCGAAGCCGATCTGGTCACGCGTCGACGCGAAGGCACGTGGATCTACTACGAATCTCACGCCGAGAGCGACTGGCCTATGGTGAGGGATACACTGTCTCTGCTCTCGGACCACGAGCGCGAGTTGCCTTCCTATGAACAGGACATGCAGCGGCTGGAGGAGGCCATCGAGGGGCGCCGTCAGCAGACCCTCTCCTTCTTCGACAGCCTCACCGATCAACAGGAGGCCGGTGAACGTCTCAGCCCCGACGGGCATACCTATCGCGAGGTCGCACTGTCGCTGCTGCCCCAGGCGCCCGAACGAGTGCTCGATCTCGGTACCGGGTCAGGCCTGCTGTTGCCGTCGCTGCTCGATCGTGCCGACCAGGTGATCGCTGTCGATGCGTCGACGACGATGCTGCAGTTGGCGCGGCAGACGGCTGGTAAAGCTGCCGTGGATCGATGCGAGTTTCGTCTTGGAGATCTGGAACACCTGCCCGTCGCCGATGGTGAGGTCGACGCGGTCGTGGCCTGCATGGTTCTGCATCACGTGCCCCGACCTCAGGCGGCCATCACTGAAGCTTGGCGCGCTTTGGCCCCCGGTGGCGAACTCACCGTGGTGGAGCTTGCCCAACACGAAGACGAGTCGATGCGAGAGTTGCACGCTGATCTGTGGCTCGGATTCCGCCCCATCGAGATGCGCCGCTGGCTCACGCAAGCTGGTTTTGAGGTGACCGAAGGCGAACCACGAACCGAAGACAATCAACCCACACTCCCACTCATCACTTTCCGAGGAACCAAACCATGCTCAAAACGACCCACAAGACGTCAAAACCAAAGCGGAACGGCCAAAACGGCCACAACGGCAAGCGGAAGAAAGCGGACTACAAAGTAGCCGACATCGGTCTGGCCGAATGGGGCCGCAAGGAGATCCGCCTCGCCGAGCGCGAGATGCCGGGTCTCATGGCCCTGCGCGACGAATATGGAAAGAGCAAACCCCTGAAGGGGGCCCGCATCGCTGGCTCTCTGCATATGACGATTCAGACAGCGGTTCTCATCGAGACCCTGCAGGCCCTCGGCGCTCAGGTGCGTTGGGCGTCGTGTAACATTTTCTCCACGCAGGATCACGCCGCCGCTGCCATCGCCGCTGCCGGCACGCCCGTGTTCGCCTGGAAAGGGGAGACGGAAGAGGAGTACTGGTGGTGCACCGATCAGACCCTCAACTGGGGCTTCGAAGGGCCGAACATGATCCTCGACGACGGTGGCGATCTGACCAAGTGGGTGCACGACAAGCGCCCGGATCTGCTGCGGGCCATCCAGGGTACATCTGAGGAAACGACCACCGGTGTCCACAATCTGAATCACATGCTGGCGGAGGGGACCCTGAAGATCCCTGCGATCAACGTGAACGACTCGGTAACGAAGTCGAAATTCGATAACCTCTATGGCTGTCGTGAGTCGCTGCTCGACGGGATCAAGCGTGCCACCGACATCATGACGGCTGGCAAGACCGTCGTCGTGGCTGGCTACGGCGACGTGGGCAAGGGGTCGGTCGGTTCCATGAAGGGTTTTGGTGCTCGTGTCATCGTGACCGAAGTCGACCCCATCTGCGCCCTGCAGGCGTCGATGGAGGGCTTCCAGGTGGAAACCCTCGAGAACGTGGTCGAAACCGCCGACGTCTTCGTCACCACCACTGGCAATTTCGACATCATCACGGCTTCACACATGGCGCGGATG
>PATE01000132.1 GCA_002712305.1 Gemmatimonadota bacterium
CGGTGGCGCCCGACCGGAAGGGATGATTATGCGCATGGATGCGAGCGTACACACGCCGGTCAGCGTGGGTGACCTGAGTTTTCGTTCCGGAATTGAAGTGATCTATGAACTGAAGGACTGACTGGAGACTTGAGCATGTATTCCCGTATCCGCCGTTCGAAGCATGTGACTCTACTTCTTCTCACCGCTCTGTTCATGTGGGGGTGTGACGGAGATACCGTGTTCTCGCCTGACGACAGCGTCGTCGGTGAAGACCGAATCGAGGTGATCGGCAATGCCACGGTCGCCGTCGAACCGGATATTGCCAGTGCCCAGGTCGGCGTGCAGACCTTTGCTGGTGATGCCGTGGAAGCGGTGACACTGAACAATACCAACACCGACGCCGTGCTGGCCGCGTTGGAGGTGCTCGGGATCGACGGACAAGATCTGCAGACCCGGTCGTTCTCGATCTCTCCGCAGCGCGCTTTTCAGGAAGATCGACCCGATTCGATCATCGGCTTCTGGGTCAGCAACACGGTGGACATGACCCTGAGAGATCTCACCCAGGTAGGACAGATGCTGCAGGCGGCTGTCGACGCCGGGGCGAACTCGATCTATGGTCTTCAGTTCACCGTGGCCGATCCAGATTCCGTAGAAGACCTGGCCCGTACGCGGGCCGTGGAGGACGCACGACGTCGCGCGGAAACCCTCGCAGCGGCGGCGGGTGTAGAGGTGGGCGGGGTTGTGTCCCTACGGGAGAGTTCGCTCAGCGTTCCCTATTTCTTCCGCAACGATGCGGCCGAGAGTTATGCCAGTTCTGGCATTCCCATCGAGCCGGGCAATGTCGAGGTGAGCGCTACCGTCGAAGCCGTGTTCGAGATCCGCTAGGCGATCCGTTGGCACATCTGTCTCTCGAAAGTCTGCACGATCTGTTTGACCCTGAGGGTCCCGTCATCGATGCCCACGTACACCCGCTGCAGAATTTCGGGTCGCGCCGCCCCTTCGATGCTGCAGAGGATGTCCGTCTGCTGCGAGAGGCCGGACAACGTGCGGGTGTGACACAGGCGATTCTATTCTCGCTGCACAGCACCACGCCGAGGAATCCGACGATCGAACAGTGCCGGGAGGCCAACGACTATGCTCACCAGATGGCCCAGTGCAGCGACGGATATTTCCTGCCGTTCTGCTATGTCACACCCGACGAGCCGACGGCCTCGGTAGAGGAAATCGACCGCTGCATCAGTGACCTGCGCATGGTGGGTGTGAAGCTGTGGGTGGCGCGCAAGGCGACAGACCCGGGGCTGGACCCGATCATGGAGCGTTCGGTCCATTGGGATGTGCCCGTGCTGCAGCATGCCTGGCGCAAAACCACGGGCAACCTGGAAGGCGAGTCGACACCTGCCGACGTGGCCGACATGGCGCGCAGGCATCCACAGTCCCGCATCATCATGGCCCACCTCAACGGCTGCAACCCGCGTGGCATCGAGGAGGTGGCTGACACGCCCAATGTGTGTGTAGATACGTCGGGTGGTGATCCTGAGGCGGGTGTCGTTGAACTCGCCGTCGAACGACTCGGGGCAGACCGTGTGGTGTTCGGCTCCGATGCGCCGATCCGGCACTTCGGTGTGTGTCTGGCCAAGGTGTTGGGCGCTCAGCTTCCCTCCGTGGTGAAGCGGCAGATCCTGTGGGACAACCTGCAGGCACGACTGCCGCCCTGGGGGCGTACGGAGGGCAGCCCATGACACCTATCGATCTGGTCGACGTCTGCGCCTGGACGGGAGACTGGAATACGCTGTCGGTGGAAGGTGACCCGGAAACCGTGACGCAGAATCTACGTGCCTGTGGTGTGACGCAGATTCATCTGGCCAGTCTGCGCACCGTCTGGGGGCACAATCTGCACCTGGGGAACATCGATGCCTACGTGGCGGCCGATCAATCGGATGTCGTCTGTCCCGTGCCTCTCATCGATCCCACGTTGGCCACGTGGCCTGAAGAACTGGCCAAGGCCGCACTGCACGAGGATGTGCGGCTGGTCCGCTGGCTGCCATCCTATTCAGGATACACGCTTGACGATCCCCGGGCCTCTGATTGTGCCCGGCAGGTGCACGAGGCGGGACTGAGCTTGAGCATTCAGGTGAGGATCGAAGATGAGCGACGCCAACACCCCCGGGCACGCGTGCCGGATGTCTCCTTCGAGGAGGTGATCGCCTTCGCTCAGAACCATCCCCAGTTACCGATCGTGATCGGTGGGGCCGCCTGGCGTACGGTATTGTCGGGGGCCGAGAAGATGCTGGCCGGCGAGCACATCTACGCCGAGACCTCCCAGATGGACGGTGTGGATAGTCTTGCCCTCATGGTCGACGCAGGATTGTCCTCGAGGCTGCTGTTTGCGACGCACGCACCGCTGTTCATGCCCCTGGCGGGTATCGCACGTATTCTGCTTGATCTGAACGAAGCCGACACTACGGCACTGCTGGGAGGCAATGCGCGGAGACTGCTCGACACCTAGGCTGCCCCGTAGCCACCCTGGGCCGGCCCACAGTCACCCAGGCTGCCACTAGCTACGAGAGCGAGCCCAGGTAAGAGGCCGCTGGTGTCCGAAACAGTTCTGCAAGCCTTCTCCGCTTAGCTGGCCTTCATGCGGCGTACTCGCGCCGGCTCGCTATCGTCGCGAATCTCCGCTGACTCGATTCTCAACGACCGATCCTCCAGAGGCAAGTCAATTCTCTGACCCCCTTGCCGATGTGATTCTCGCAGGGCGATGGCGATCTCGAGAGCGGCACGCCCATCGGTGATGTCACTGCGCGGTTTCGAGTCCGATTCGATGGCAGCCAGCAAGTCGTCCACAATGTCGAGTCCCATGCCACGCATGCGGGCGGGCCAGGGGAAGGGGACACGGGCAGGCAATCCACGCTGGCGTGGGCCACCTGCCACTTGAATCCACTTCTCCCATTCGATGGCGCCTGCCAGAGAGCGAACACGTCCTTCGGTTCCCAGCACATCGAACTCCCAGCTGGCGACGCCTGTGGGCAGGGCTCGCAAATAGGCCCGTACGCCATTGTCGAAGGCCAGATACCCGTTGCCCTGGAGATCCATCTCACCCTCGGCGGCCGCGTCAGATTCCATTTCACCGAATACCCAGGTCACCTCGCCTGCTGCCAGATACCGGATCGTGTCAATGGCGTGGGAGCCATTGTGCGACAACCCACACTGAGCATAAGCAGTGACTTGCAGCAGGCGGCCCAGTTCTCCGTCGTCCACCTGACGGCGGGTCTCGCCGAAGAAGGGATTCCAGCGGCGTGCGCAATTGATCGCCGTCGACGTTCCGTGCTGCTGGCAGGCGGCGACCATCTCATCGGCCTCCTTGAGGGAGAGCGAAATGGGCTTCTCCAGCCAAATCCCGCGCACACCAGCCTCTGCGACGGCGACGGCAATGTCGCGGCGAACGCGTGCTGTCGTGCAGATACTGACCAGGTCGAGGTCTTCCTTGGCCAGCATCTGTCCCACGTCGGCGTACATATGGCTTGAGTCGATGCCCCAGCGTTCGCCGAAGATCTGCCGCTGCTCATCATGAGGGTCGGCGCCAGCGACCAGTTCGACGCGCGGGTGGGCGTCATAGCTGGGTGCATGACAGTAGGGAAGAAAGAGGGAGCCACCTTGCTCGATCTCATCGTCGAAGGTGCTGCCCATGCGTCCCAGGCCGATCACTGCGGCACGGTAGGTCTTAGTGGTCACGGTCTTCCTCACAGGTCTAAAGGTGGGCGACGACTTGCGTCGCAGGCCATGATCTACAACAGGGATCGGGTTTCGGCAAACCGCCTCTTGATTCCCGATGGCTGCTGGCCACTAGAGGCAGACGTGATTACTCTCGATAGGTCCCCAATACATGTTCACACGCTCAAGGTCTTCTGCTTGCGTATTTACGGGCTCGGCGATCTCCACGCCGACTTTGCTGCG
This sequence comes from Gemmatimonadota bacterium, assembly GCA_002712305.1. Taxonomy (GTDB): domain Bacteria; phylum Latescibacterota; class UBA2968; order UBA8231; family UBA8231; genus UBA12574. Next base: position 3,937 of record PATE01000132.1, read on the forward strand.
AATCGAGAACTGATCGAATCGTTGTCGGGCCAGGACTATATGGCGGACACGCTCCTGGTTGCAGGCGACGTGGCTCACCGTCCAGAACTGATCCGTGCGATCCTGGTGGGCCTACGCAGGAGGTTCGCGCACGTGTTCTTCGTGCCGGGCAATCATGATCTCTGGGTGGCGGGCGCTGCGACTGAAGAGGTGACCGAAACCAGCCTCGACCGCCTCGACGAGATCTGGGCGATCTGCGAGGTCGAGGGGATTCAGAGAGAACGGACGTGTCTCGGTGCCCTGGAGATCGTGCCGTTGCTCTCCTGGTATGAGCCCGGGCTCGACGGAGGCTCCATGGCCGGCGGCGTGGACGACACGGATGAGGTGATGCGCCGTCTTGGCCGGCGATGGGCGGACCGGCGCTACTGTCGATGGCCCTCGCATCTGGCCACTGATCCATCGCGCTGTCAGTTCTTCGAACAGATCAATGAAACCATCCTCGATGGATCGTCGACGAAGCCACTACTGACCTTCTCCCACTTCTGTCCGCGCACGGACCTGTTGCCCGACGTCAAATACCTGCGTTTCGGCCACCTACCCAGGGTGGCCGGTTCGCCGCGTCTCGATCGCCAGATCCGCAGCGCCGGGAGCCGCCTACATCTCTATGGACACACACACATACCGCAGAACATGGTGATCGAGGGGGTTCGTTACGTGAACGCTCCCCTCGGTTATCCGCGGGAGCGGGAGCGATGGGGGAGGGAAGGCATTCGCCTTCGACTGCTGGTGGACGACGCTGACAACATCTCTGCCGAGACCATCGCTGCTGCCAAACTCACCGATGATCGATCGAACCGGGCCTCTCGACGAACTACTCGTATCTGAGCGCGTCGATCGGATTCAGCATCGCTGCCTGGCGAGCCGGATAGTAGCCGAATCCAATGCCCACACCGGCGGCGACACCGAAGGAGAGCACGATCGTCCAGGGCTGAACGATGGTCTTCCAGTGGGCATAGAGGGTGATGATCTTCGTCATGGAGAACCCGAGGACGATGCCGATGATGCCGCCGAGAAGACTCACCATCACGGCTTCTACGAGGAACTGGGCCAACACGTCAGAACGTCGCGCCCCAAGGGCTCGCCGGATGCCGATCTCGCGTGTGCGCTCGAGGACGGATGCGAGCATGATGTTCATGATACCAATGCCGCCGACGACGAGTGAGATTCCGGCGATGCAGCCCATGACGATGTTGAAGATCTGCTGGGTCCGCTGACTCTGGCGCATGAGCTCTTCGGGAATGGCGATCTTGAAATCATCCACACCCCGGTGCCGGCGCTGCAGGATGCCGCGCACGATGTTGGCTGCTTCCTGCAGACGTTCGGGGTCGCCCACCTTCACCGTCAGCTGGGTGAGTTCGGCGTCTTTCGTTTCCCAGTGAAAACGGCGCAGGACCGTCGTCATGGGGATGTAGACGTCCTCGTCGGTGTTACGGACCTCAAGCACACCACCGATCTTGCCACCGGCTGCGCCCTTGTCTTCGAGAACCCCAACGACCGTAAACCACTGGTTTTGCACCTTGATCTGCTGGCCGAGGGGATCTTCGAAGAAAAACAGGGCGCGTTTGGCATCGGAGCCCAACACGCAGACGCGTCGGGATTGCAGCATGTCTTTTTCGGTGAGGAAGACGCCTTGCTGCATCCGCGCATTGAGGATCTGAAGATACTTCGGTGTCGTGCCGACGATGACGGTTTGGAAGGAGTTGCTGCCTCTGTGGACTCGTGTCTTCAGTTCGCGTTGGGGCGTAACCAGTTCGGCGAGGGGGCAGATCTCTTCGATGGAACGTGCATCATCCCACGTCAGCCCCGCAGACAGATTGCTTGTGCCCGAGTCATCCTCCTCCTGACCTTCTTCTTCCTCCGGATTCCAGTGCTGGACGATGATGTTGTGGATCCCCATCTGGCTGATCTGATCAAGGGCTTCCTGCTTGGCGCCTTCGCCAATGGAGAGCATGGAGATGACAGCTCCCACACCAAAGATGATTCCCAGCATCGTCAAGATCGTGCGGAGCTTGTGTGACATCAGCCCCGCTGTCGACAGTTCAAAGGTCTCGCGAAGATCCATAGACTTACGGCGTGGCCGCAGCGGTTTGAGTGGCGTCGTCACTACCCGCATCAGCGACGCCGCCCACCGTCTCGAGGGTCACCGTGGGATCGAGGAGGGTCACGCGATCATTTGCCCCCAGACCTTCCTCGACAACGACGAAGTCGTCGTTTCTTTTGCCCAGTACGACGACCTGCTTAAGCGGCTGGCCGCCCTCTATACGATAGACCAGTGTACGCCCGTTCTTCTCAAACACGGCATCGATGGGGATGGAGAGGGGCAACTCGGCAACTTCGCCCTCCTGCGGTTCGGTGACGGGTGTGCCTTCCCCTTCGGCCACGGGCTCGGGGCGTGGCGGAATCGTCTCGATGATGATCTCACATGTGGCTGTCATGCCGGGTTTCAAACGTGAGTCCTCCATTTTGATCTCGACGGTGACGTCGAAGACTTTCACGTTCTTGTCGCCTTCCTTTTCATGGCCGAGAGAGGCGATGCTCGTAATCCGGCCTTCAAAGGTGGGGCCCGGAAGAGCGTCGAGGCGCACGTAGGCGATCTGGCCGACTTCGAGTTTGTCCACGTCTACCTCGTTTACCCACGTCTCAACCTGCATCGTGGACAGGTCTGGCAGTGTGATCAATGTCTGGCCACCCCAGGGTTCATCGCCGACACGGACCTTCTCGGCGCGGCCCCCCTTCCAGATCTTCTCGTAGACCACCAGCCCAGGTCGTTCAGCATTGACACTGAGGGATTCGAGGTCCTTCCGAGCCCGGTCGAGGCGGCGCTCTTTCTGGGCGACATCGAGTTCGCGTTTCTTGCGGTCTGCCTGATCGACGACATGCTGTGCATCGAGTTTTCTCTGCGCCTGCTCGAGAGCTAGTTCATCCTGCCGTGCTTTCAGGCGGGCCTCCTCGCGCTCGACGAGAGACTCGAACTTCATCTTTTCTACCTGCAGCTCCGCCAATCGAAGTTGGGCCGTCCGATTCTCGATGTCGGCTTCCTGGCGGCCAATCTCGACCAACTGGTTCGCCAGTGTCTTCTCGAGCTCGGCTCGCACCGCTTCCAGTTCCTGTTCGCGCTCGGTCACCTTCTGCTCGAACTCCGCCTTGTCGAACTCGAGGATGAGGTCACCGACTTCGACGATTTCTCCCTCGGGGAACAGGTGTGTGATTTTGAGCTGGCCACGAACCTGTGGCGACGTGATCTGTTCTGCCTCAACGGCCTCCAGTTCACCATTGCGCAACTCGATGGTGATCACGAACTCGCCCTGCTGAACCGCGTAGGAGGCGACGGTAGCCGCTTCCTCTTCGAGCAAGACACGCGAAGCCATCATGCCAGCGGCGACGACGAGAATTCCCGCGATGGCCAGCACGATCGTGCGTCGCCGGCCAGGGGATGTTCTTACAGTGGTCGCTGATTCAGTCATTGGGATTCATATGCGCAGAGGGGCAGGATGGTTTCAGGATGCGTCGACGTATTAACAGTGTCAAAACCATGTCCATAGCTAAATGAGTCCGAGATCGGTGAGGGATACTTCGTCGCCTTCTTGCAGGCCTGAGAGTACGAGGACTTCGAGTCCGTTGTCGTTGCCGATCTCCACCTCCACGGTCTCAAAGCCCGTCGGATCCCGCCGATAGACGACATGTCTTTCTCCACGTTGGAAGACGGCAACCAAAGGGAGCAACAGGACGTCGGCCTGAGATTCCACGATGATCTTGACCGACGCGGACATACCGGGGGCCAATCTCTTATCCTGTTCCTCCACATCGATGACCATCTCAAAGACCGAGACCGAGGGGGCGTCTTCCAATTCGTTGGCCATGGGAGCGATGTCGGTGACGATGCCGTGGAAGACAGGCCCCGGGAAGGCTTCAAGGCGAATTTCTGCCGCCTGGCCGACCTGCACCAGGTGGACATCCATCTCTCCTACCTGAGAAGTGACCTGCATCGCCTCCAGTTCGGGCAGAGACAGGAGGCTTGTTCCGCCCCAAACGACATCGCCCTCCATCACCTTTCCATGCCGGTCTGCCCCCCGCTTACGGATCTTCTCGTAGACGACGATTCCCGGGCGCGTGGCGTAGATATGGAGACGATTGTAGTCACGCAGCCGATCGTCATAATTGTCCTGTCGATGGCTGATGCGCAGCGCGATGTTCGCACTCTCCACGCGGTCGATGATTTCCTGTGCTTCGAGGTTCGTCTGTGCCTGCTTCAGGGCCCGTTCGGCACGCTCGAGGGCGATCTTTCGTTCTTCCTTTTCGATGGGGCTACCATACTCGGCTTTCTGCAAACTGATCCGCGCCAGTTCCAGACCCGTTGCACTGCGCTGAATCTGCATCTGAAGGTCGGAGAATCGGCGCTCCAAATTGGCGATGGACCGCTCCCGATCAGCCTTGGCCTTTTCGAGTTCACTGGCCGCGTCCTTCAGCCATTCTTCATGAGCGCTTCGATCGAACTCAAGGATCAAATCACCCACCTCAACACGGGCACCCTCCGGCCACAGATGGGTGATTTTCAAATCACCGCGGACCCTCGGAGCGGACACTTTCTCGCTACGAGCGGCTCGAATCTCGCCCGCCTCGAGATGGTTGATGCGAAACTCGCCCCGTCGGACCTGGACGGTGGGCGCGTCTGCGATCACTTTCGCCGCACCGCCAAACCAGGTGGCGACGCCGCCACCGATTACGACACAACCCAGAATCAGCTTCTTGGCATGATTCATCAGGAAGCTTCCCGTTCTGCCGTCTTCTTCGTGCCCGCGGCCACTTCATCACTTTCCACCTCACCATCCCGAAAACGGATGATCCGATGGGCGAAGGCCGCAATGTCTTCTTCGTGGGTGACGAGGATGATGGTGTTGCCCGACTCGTGCAATCGCGTGAACAACTCCATGATCTCCTGCCCCGTGCGAGTGTCCAGAGCCCCCGTCGGCTCGTCGGCGAGGATGATGGACGGATGGTTGCTCAAAGCACGGGCCACCGCGACTCGCTGACGCTGTCCACCTGACAGCTCATTCGGGCGGTGATCCATGCGGTCACCGAGGCCAACAGCGTTCAGGGCCTCTTCGGCCCGCGCCTTCCGTTCGCGACCCGGCATACCGGAATAAATGAGGGGAAGCTCGACATTTCGCAGCGCATCGGAGCGGGGCAGCAGGTTGAAGGTCTGGAAGACGAAGCCGATCTCCTGATTGCGGATTCGCGCCAGTTCATCATCGTCCATGTCGCTCACCAACTGACTGTTCAGCCGGTACGTCCCCTCTGTGGGGACGTCGAGGCAGCCGATGATATTCATCAGTGTCGACTTGCCCGATCCGGAGGGCCCCATGATGGCGACATACTCATTCCGTTCGATGGCGACAGACACTCTGTTCAGGGCGTGAACCTGCGTCGCACCCATATCATAGGTCTTGCGCAGATTCTGGATATCGATCATCTGCGCACTGGCTCCATCAGCCTGCTGTGGCTTGCCATTTCCCTGATGGATGTGAGGACGTTCGGTCATTGTGGATGCAGTGTGGTCAGTACGCTATCGGGGAGCCATCCCGTGAGTTGATGGGTAGGTACACGCACCTGGCTCCAACCTGCCACCTGTTGTTGACGAAGCAGTATTTCGCCCTGCTGTGCGAGTCCCAGAGAATCGGTGCCTCCCGCACTGCCACGCAGTGGCTGATCGTCGATGAGAAGGACCATACTCGTCAGATAGTCGTCGATCGTATTGCGCAGGGTGGTCAGCGCATCCCGGGCGAAGTCGTCGGCCGGTGTGACCTGCACAGAAGAGAGTGTACTCAACTGCCATGTAACCGACAGTCTGTCGTCGACGCTGGCCCGCAGCGCCTGGGCGCGGAGGATGGTGTCCGCCTCGGCTCGCACCCCGCTCACGCGATAGTGCCCTGTGACGAGGGTTTCGGTTTCCGGATTCTGCGGATTCGGCTGGGCTTCCCATTCGAGCAGCTCGGCGTCATCATAGGCCGTGAGCGCATAGGCTTGGGTCAATTCGTCGAACGTGCCCGTGATGCCGCGATAGCGGACCTCTGCGGCCCGAACCAGTTCAATGTCGAGGTCGAGGTCCCGCTCGACAGGAGGCTGCAAGTCAGGGATGAAAGGGACCGAGGCGACAATGATGAATGCGAGAATACGCGCTGAACGCGGGAATCGGGGCATGCAAACCGGCTATCGATGCGCAAGGGAATAGACGATGCGCACGTAACATGTTGATCTAACACATGTTAACCGACAAGGTGGGCATGGTCAAGGCGGCGGGATCAAGTGTCGAAGGAATCTGCCCTACAGTTCGATACAGAACACCTGCGCCCGCCGAAGGTGCAGACGAAGGGCAACCTCGCGTCCTTTGAGAGCGGAAAGATCCGATCGTCCGCCCCAGTGAAAGACCCGCTGCAGTTCATCGCCGCTGATTGCTTCGGCCTCCTGTATGCCGAAGCAAGGCAGGGCCTCCACAGGCTGCGGCGGGGTATGAGGCGGCTCGACCAACTCGACGCGAATCCAGCCGTCGTGGGCAGTGCGGTAGTTGAGACGCATGGGCGCGCCTGACAACTGCCTTTCGACGAGCACGACAGATCCTTCATCCTCCGCTTCCAACCCCACCAACCGATCTGGCTTCCAGCTTGCCCAGCGCAGTTCGTTGTCGGGTGGGTAGGTGGCGCGACGCCGGCGGAAGTCGTGAGGGCTTCTGGATGCCTGAAGGGGCAGTCGCCACTGGTCACCGACGACGATCAGGTTCGGACTTGCGTAGAGACAGCCGAAGGTCTCCTCATCGATGCGCCGGTCGACAATGGCACGTCGCTCTGGCCGTTGCCACTGACAGCCATCTCGACTGACGGCCAATTGGATATCGACGGTGGACTCAATACGATGATAGATGGATGGGAACATGAGGTGTCGGCCGGGCAGATCGGGGTAGGGACAGTAGCAACTGGTGTAGATGTCGTCATCGATCGGATCCTGTGGATCGCACAACAGACAAGGCTGTGCTCCACCCAAGTCGGTGAAACTGGCGCCTTCGGACCGCCGAACCAGGCGCCGGCGGTCCTGATGCCCTCTCAGATAAGCGACGTAGCGCTGAGTCTGGTCGTCGTATACGCAGAGATTGTGGGTGTCGAGGGCCGTTTCACCCACGTCGAGGATCGGTTCGGTCAGGTTTCGCCAGGTCAGGCCGTCGGGGGAGACGGAGGCGTGGAGGGCATGATGGATCGAGAGAGCCCGGCGCCGATCTTCACGCGAGACTCCGCCGAGGTCCAAGTCGGCCAGAAGTTTCTTGGCCTGCTTGGAGTCGAGGTCGGGATCGTGACGCCCATTCCTGAAGTAGCGACCCTTGGGAGCGATCGCTTTGTAGCGTTGGTCTGCAGGCGCCGTCGTGTCACGGAAGACAAAACCCAGGTGATGTTCGCCGTCGACGCTGACAATGTTGTTTTTCGTTGAGCCATTCCAGGCTACGCGTCCCAGTGCAGGGCGCCGCCATTCAACACCGTCGTCGCTCTCGGCGTAACAGACAAGGCGATGGTCCTGGTCAGCCGGGGTTGTGGAATACCAGAGGCGATATCGTCCCTCGTCGTGCAACAAGGCGATGATTCCGGCAGTGCCGGGGCCCTCCCAGGGCCGATCCATCGGAAGAAACACTTCCGAAACGCTCGCCGGCTGCACGCGCAGATTTACACCGCGAGGTGGGTCCTGAGACCACACGCTGCCGTCTTCTTCGATCTTGCGATGGGAAGGCCAGATCCCGAACGCGTCGAGGAACGGATATCGTTGGTTTGTCTCACGGCTCATGGGACTCACGTTCTTTCTTAGCAGCCACGCTAGAACTGCAACTAACCGCCCCAGACGGCATCGTCAAGGTGCTGTTCAATCCCGAGACGACCATCCGCTTCGATCTGAATTCAGCCGAACACGAGCTGTTGCTGATGTAATAAGTGACAGTATTACACCTCGGCTAATACCCTGACCATGCCCATTGCTTCTGCATAACGGTCTTTGCGCGGGCATACGCGCTCAGGCCGAAGGATACTTCGTATCTGCGTCAGAAGGGGGTTTAGCGAACGCGGCTTCTGAGGGCGGGAATACGCAACAGAAGTTGCCGAAGCTGGAAGAGGCGAGGGCGCAGGCTCTCGCCTCTTCGTGTTTCTGGATGATTCGACGGGGCTCACACCCAGTAGATGTTGTTGTCCGTCATCCCCGTGAAATAGTCGATGACGAGCCAGAGCCCGGCGACGAAGAACTGGCCAAGAATGAGCCCGAGGAAGAAGGGACGCGCTCTGTGGAACAACGTGGGCCCCCCATATTTCAGGATGATGGTCTTGATGAGCCAGGCAAGAAAGACCGACAGGGTCAGATAGTTCGTCATCGAAATCGTGCTGACGGCGAAGCCCAGGGGGTGCATGGGCCACCAGAGGAAGTTGTGTCGCGCCAGCATGAGCAGGGCCATGATGGTTCCACCAACGCCGGTGGAGATCCACCCGGTCCAGTCGGGGCCATCGGGATTGTTCAACTCGCCCGTGGCGTAGTTCCACGGGTAGGCCGGACCCCCGGTGGGGCCGAAGAACCAACCGTTGAGATTGATCCCGCCATAGGCATAACTCATGTGCATGACGGCCCAGATCGACGCGGCAATGCTGACGACGATGCTCAGGCCGATCGCCCAGAACAGGGCGCGCTTGTTCCGATGCAGCTGCTCTTCGGCCAGTTTGAGACCATTGGCAGTGGAGGCCATGACGAAGGTTCGCACATCGGCTGCCCAAACATACGTAAAGCCGAGCACGACCAACGTCGACGAGTCCAGGACGCTGTTGCCCAGACTGGATGAGACAAAGTCGGAGGGGATCAGCGGCGCCCGAGCAGCGGCGATTCCGCCTTCGGCAACGATCCGTGTGATGGCGAGAAACACGACATACATGATCCCGAGGTAGATCGGCACCACCCACAGTGTCATGCCCGCCGTCCACAGCCACAAGCCGATGAAGACATTCGCCAGGATCAGGCCGAACACGGCGAAGCGATAGGACATCATTTCGTCGCTGTCATCGACTGTGGGGTCGCCCTTGAAGGCCTTTCGAAATACGTCCGACAGGTGACTGCGTGCCGTCCACAGCCCGAACAGAACCATCACCAGGAATGCCCCCATGCCCTGATGGGCGACGATCGGTTCGGGGGGCGCGTAGTAGAGTTTTTCCGGCGACGAGATTCCCAGCACTCCGAAGGTGCCTTCCTGGGCCCTTGCGAGAAGACTGAAGAACCAGATCGAGAAGGCGATTTCCGTATTTACCAGATAGGTGAAGCCGAGCATGGGAAAACTCAGCGCGATCTGCAGTACGGCCGTGTTGCGGAACAGAGGAATCGACGTCTGGGTGATGACGGTGGGCACGAAGTTGTAATAGTTGTGCAGCGCTTTCAGCGAGCCGATCACGAAAGGGATGGCAAACCCCACCCACATGAGCCAATTGCGAAAGAAGGGCTTCAGTGCGCGTCCGGATCCGTCATCTTCCGTCATGGCCAGCGGGACCTGTACCAGAGGGAAGGCGAGTCGTTCGCGCACGATCCACTGCTTGCGCAGCATGACCATGATGCAAGCCATAGAGAAGTAGATCGACAGAATCAGGGGAATCCACGACAACAGGGGAACGATCCACGGCAACCACGTGATGCCGACACCCCGTGGTGATCCCTCGTAGAAAAACTTGACGGCGGTGAACTCCTGCGGCACCATCCACGACTTGATGTAGGGATGGATGAGAACGCCCCATTCGTTCTCTATCGTGGCGTAATAGTGGGCGCCACTCATGATGGGCAGCAGGTATTCGGTGAGACCCATCGTCGGAATCGAACATGACACGATGGCCATGATATAGACGACGACAAGCTCTTCGGGTCGGAAGGCCAGCCTTGGATGGATGAGTCCAAGGCCCGTGTGAACGAGGAACACGAGGATGAAGAACACGAAAATGGCCCCCGCCGTGCTGAAGTCGAGGGCCATATAGGAGCCACGCAGCACCATGTTCCCGTAGGGAGCGCCGGTGCTGATACAGATCGCCAGAATCGTACCGGTCAGCAGGGAACGAAAGCTCACCCCCGTGCTGCGGCGCGGGCGGTCACCGTCGTCTGCGCGCACAGAGGTCCGGTCGTCTGAATGGGCGGAGGTCAAGATCGAGTCATCGGTTGGGGAGGGAAGGACGCAACCACTGCGCGAAGTAAGATGGAAAGTCGCCGACCTTGGCGCCAGTGGTCGTGCGTCCGATCCTGACGCAGGCGATTTCAAACAGAGGGCAATGACAGATGCAGCAGCGACAACTCGGCCGCAGTGGACTCCAGTGCAGTGTGATCGCCCTGGGGACCTGGGCATTCAATGCCCAGGTGTACGGACCGGTCGCGATCAGCGAGGCGACGGCGACGGTGCATCGCGCGCTCGAGGAGGGGATCACGCTCTATGACACGGCGCCGTTGTATGGCAGTCGCGAAGAGGACGGGATCTCGGAACGTATCCTTGGAGGGGCACTGGGCGCCGATCGCGATCAGGTCCTGATCTCCACCAAGTTTGGCCGCCGGCCCACGACGGGCAATCGACCTGAGTTTGATGCAGCCCATGCCACCGCCTCCGTCGAGGCGAGTCTGCAGCGGCTGGGCACGGACCGAATCGATGTGCTGTTCTTTCACTCACCCTTTGGGCCTGATGAGATCGCAGACGACGTCTGGGGTGCTCTCGAGAAACTACGCTCTTCGGGCAAAGTGCGGGCGATTGGACATTCGATCTCGAAATTCGAGGACACGGCGTCCATGGCACGAACCTGGGCACAGGAGGGGCGCATTGATGTGATCCAGGTGGTGCTCAGTCTACTGAACCGTGAAACGCAAGGGTTGATCGAGGAGCTTGCGGCCGATGGCGTCGGCGTGCTGGCTCGGGAATCATTGGCCAACGGTTTCCTCTCGGGTACCATGACGGCCGATACGGTGTTTCCGGAGGGAAGCCTCAACGCGCGCTATGATCCGCAGGAGGTGACAGCCCGTGTCGAACAGGTCGCTCGACTGGGGTTCCTCGTGGATGGTCAGATTGAGAGCATGCCGCAGGCGGCGATGCGCTGGGTGCTGGATCAGGAGGGGGTGTCTTCGGTGTTGACTGGCGCCCGAACGCCAGAGCAAATCAGCGACTGCGCCAGGGCGGCGGTGGCGTCACCCTATTCGGCAGATGATCTTGCACGGGCACGGGAGCTTCACCAACAGGACTTCTCCGCCGCCTGACGACGGCCCTTTGCCGTCGACTACCAGCTGGGGCACATACCCATCTGTTGGTGTCGCTGCTGACGCCCCACGTCGTTGATCCGGATTCCTTTGTCACCATAGTTCACACACGCGAAATTCTGTCGGCCTACGTTTGAATCGGAAAGATCGACGGTCTTCTCGAGGATCATCTCTTTGGTGACGACATTGATGACGATCGCGTCATAGAGGATCTCGATGAGACGGCGTCGTTGGATTCGACGTTCGTTCGTCTGATTCTGCTGCGCATATTGCTTGACGACCGTCTTCTGCTCCATGTAGTTGCGATTGAGGCTGCTGGGCAGTGCCTCGCAGGCCACGATCGACCAATCGAGCCCGGGGGTCTCACCTACGAAGAAGGCCTCGGTTCGATACTTGTTGATCAGCCCACCCACGTCGTCAAAAAGCTGCGGGTAGTTGCGCACCAGGTTGAGCATATTCGCCTGCACAACGGCGCCCCCCTTGAAAAACCGCGGCAACCGCGGAATCAGCGCATACGGATGTTCCATGGCCTTCTCGTTGGCCACCAACGTGCGTATGTTCGGGTCTCGTGTCTTCTTCTGCCAGCTAAGTTCGAGCTTCTCACGATCGTTGGGCAAGATCTGCATGCCGAGGTATTGTTCCAGATCCTCCAGGGAAACTTGGTGGGTCATCAGGTCGAAGTTGAGTTCCTCGTAGGCCTCTTCCTCTTCTTTCGACGCTTGTGGCTGCTCTTTCTTTCGCATCCGGGTCAGACGCTCTTCCTCGGGCACGTCAACACCTGGTCGGCGACCTACTACGGATTCGTTCTCGGGCTCACCGTCCGCGGTAAACCCAGGCCCATCCTTCTTCTTTTTCCGATTGTCTTCGCCTTCGGTCGGTGTAAAGCCGGGTGTGTCCTTGGTTTCGTGACCCTCGGTCGGTGTAAAGCCGGGGGTTTCTTCGACGTCGTGACCTTTGGTCGGGGTGAAGCCGGGTGTGTCCTCGGTTTCGTGACCCTTGGTGGGTGTGAAACCTGGGGTGTCCTCGGTCTCGTGACCCTCTGTGGGGGTGAAACCGGGCGTGTCCTCGGCCTCGTGTCCGACCGTGGGCTCGAATCCGGGCGTGTCCTCGGCTTCGTGTCCGACCGTGGGTTCGAATCCGGGTGTCTCTTCGACCTCATGCCCCTTGGTGGGCTCGAATCCGGGCGTGTCCTCGGCTTCGTGTCCGACCGTGGGTTCGAA
>PATE01000133.1 GCA_002712305.1 Gemmatimonadota bacterium
GTGTGCGTCAGATAAGGGTGTGAACACGGTGGCGGCAAGTCGTAGACTTGGCTGGGTGAAACAGGGAGACGTATCTGATGACGAATCGACTTTCGTGATGTTGTATCGACACTCGTCGCTGAGAGACAAGACCTCTCACCGGATGGCGCTGGCCGCAGCACGCACCTTCCCCGAGCAGATCAACTCAGCAGCCGTCCTCGTCGTCTACGATGGGTATGTCGTGGCCAGCTGGGGGCAGGTGGAGCACAAATACTTCGCCGCGTCGGTGCGCAAGAGTCTGCTCAGCGCTCTGTATGGGATTCACGTGGCGGAAGGGACGATCGAGCTGTCGGCGACGCTGGCCGATCTGGGGATCGACGATGCGCCGGTGGCCCTGACAGGCACGGAGAAACAGGTGCGCATCGTGGACCTGCTGAAGGCTCGTTCCGGGATCTATATCCCGCCGCCGTTTGCGTCGAGGCCGCGACCGTGATGCCTGGGGCAGCACCCAACACATCGCAGGTCACGCGATGTTGTGGTAGGCGCCGTCGGATTCATACGCCCGTGCATACTTCGCAACCTGATCCTCATCTAGTTCGATGCCGAGGCCGGGTCGATCAGGCACCGTGATGTGTCCAGTCGAGTCGAACTCGAGCAGACCGGACACGATGATGTCCTGTTCCAGCAATTGATGCATGACCTGGTGGCCGTCGGTCTGATTGGGGATCGTGGCCAGCACCTGCAGGCAGGCCAGGGTCGTGATGCCGGTCTCGCCGGTGACTCCGTGTCGGCAGATGGAAAGTCCACCGGCGGCGGCGACGGTGGAGACTTTCTTCAGTGCCGACAGACCTCCTGCTTCGTGCGGACCGACGGTGATCACATCGGCCGCCTGTTCTTTGATGGCCCGCTGTGCCTCGTAGTCGGTGAAACAGCCCTGGTCGATGGCGATGGGCATGGGCACCGATTGACGGAGACGCGCCATGCCCTCCAGATCGGTCCAGTGCACGGGTTGCTCGGCGAAGTCGATGTCGAAGGGGGCCAGAGCCTGGAGCATGATGAAGGCCTCGCCCACAGACCACGCCTGGTTCGCATCGACACGCAGTTTCGGCCCATCCCCGATGGCATCACGGACGGCGGCGACGCAGGCCAGATCGCGCTCGCGACCGAGGCCTACCTTCACGTAGAACACCTCGAAGCCTCGTTCCTTCCATAGGGTGGCATCGGCGGCGAGCTTGTCGGGGGTATTTCCCTGCAGGAAGGCGAAACAGCTGGAGCTATCGTGGAACTTGCCGCCCAGCAACTGGTGTACGGGCAGGTTGTTCGCCTGGCCCATGATGTCCCACAGTGCCATCTCGAGGCCGGCCAGCGCCTGGTTGGCGAATCGGCGCATGTCGTCCCACTTGCCGACGCGATAGACCCGGTGCAGGAATCGCTCGAGTTCGAAGGGGCTCTCACCGATCAGGGCTCGGGCCATTTCGTCGATGATGGCGGCGATGGCCTCGGCAGATCTGTCTCCACAGCCTTCGCCGATGCCGGTGATGCCCTCGTCGGTCTCGATGCGCACGAGAACACTGTTCACACCGCGTCCAACCCCCTGGCTGTAGTAGTAGAGCTCCTTCTGCGGTATGGCGAGGATGGACGTGGTGACGGCTGTGACTTTCAAGGAGCACCTCCGGTTTCGGTGGCGAACATGGTACGCTCCCGACCACAACGCGGGAAGGGTGGTCTCAGTGCCGATCTTTCGACTGTGCGCGTATACAGTCGTGAAGTGGATGGCCAGATGCTGAGTTTCACATTGACCGAAGATGATGAGCTACGCGATCAGGAGACGGCATCGCTCTAGCACCCGGTGACGGGCGAAGCGATCCGGGGGCCTCACAAGGGCAAGAAACTCACAGGTCTGATCGCGGGGTATTCGATATGGTTTGCGTGGCAGAGCTATCGTCCGGATACGCAGGTCCACGCAGAGTGATGCTGCGATTGGCGGGTTTCCGTCGCGGAGGCCGGGCGCTTTCTGTGTCAAGCGTGCGTCAGGAAAGTAGCTTGCGTACCTCCTCTGCAAATTCCTGTACGAGGCTCACCGTGTCCCCGTCGTCCATGCCGATGTAGTCATGAACGGACAGATTGCGTGCGTTCAGGAACCGGTTCCAATGGTCAAGGTCAGCGATGGTACCGAGCTGAGCCGCCGCCTTCAGCGCGTCCCTCGGACTGTAGGTCTCCAGTCCCGCCTCATCTGCCTGCCGCTTGAAGGCCTTCCACACGTACTCGAACGTGCTCTCGAAAGCTTTCGCCAAAGCGGCCAGGCGGAGGCGGTTCTCGGGCTCCGATTCGAGTTCCTGTAGCGCTGCCTCCAGCAGTTCGAACGCCTGCGACAGCTTTGCATCATTCATATAGATGCACGCCCCTTTTGCGTAGAAGCTCGCACCAAACGGCGTATGACCCGCCGATGAAGACCGCATCGTCCACGATACCCGCGAGGAATTCCGGATCGGCGCGGCTGAGGTCGACGAGCTGCACGGTGACAAGGGACGTCTCGCTCCACTCCGCAACCCGATCGAGCATGCGTGAAAAGACAGCAAAGTCGATGGAGTCGGTGGCGAAGAAGCCGATGTCATAGTCGGAGTATGGCTTGGCCGTACCGCGAGCACGCGAACCGAACAGCACGAAGGCGCCGCGTGGGGCGATCTCCGCAAGACCGTCGACCAGATCGGTTACCGTCAGGCCGGGAACCTGTCGACGTCGGATCGGCAGCGACAGGACATCGGCAGGGTCCAGGTCGAGCGCTGTGAGGATTCGCGCCAGGCCGCTGGGGAGGGCCGTGCGGCCCGAGAGGTAGTTGCCCAGCGTGTTGCGGTGGACACCCACAGCCTCAGCAAACTCCATCGCCGACGAGTAACCCCGGTCCTGGATCGCCTTCCTTAGTCTGGCCGTGTCAATTGTAAGCTGTTCTGCGGGTCGCATAATGCCCAATATAACTGGGCGTGTGAATAATTTCAATATGCGATCTCCCATTGCTCCCGTGCCATAGCGGCCGCTTATTTTTACGCATAGCCTACTGTTTAAATGTAACTTACGGACCTTCAGCGAAGTCTGGCATCGGTCTCGCCTCTACGGCTGACCAACCTGCGATTCGCCGCCTCTCAGGCTACACCCAGTACAACCCGTGCCCCTGAGCCCCGGTGATCACATCGATGCCAAGCCAGACGGCGATCACCGTGAACTGTCCCAGGATCATCCCCAGGAAAAAGGGCCTCACAGCACCGAGCAGGCGCGGGCCCCCATACCGTGTCAGCACGGCCTTGATGAGCCACACGAGAAAGACACTGAACCACATGTGACGGGTCAGCATCATCTGCGACACGGCCAGTCCCATGGGGTGCACGGGGAAGGCGAGAAAGTGGGTGCGCACGTAGTAGAGGATCCCCATGATCGCCGCGCCGACACCCATCAGGCCGAGGCCGGCAAAATCCGGGTCGGAGGGATTGCGCATGTACTGGGATGCGAAGTCGAAGGTCCAGCGCGGTCCATTGATGAAGAACCACGTGTTGGCATTGTTGGCGCCACTCTGATAGGCATAGTAGAGGGTCGTCCACACGGAGACGACGATGCCAATCAGCACGGCGATGAGCATGGCCCACAACACGACGCCCTTGCGTGAGATCGATTCGGTCAGCTTCAGACCATTGGCAACGGCGGCCATGACGAAGGTTCGCACGTCGCTCATCCACACCTGCCCATAGGACAACACGCCGATGGTGCCCGACTCGCCGAGGGCGGCGGTGCCGAAGGTGGAACTCACGACGGTTGGGGTGATCAGCTGGGCGCGCATGGCGGCCAGACCGGATTCGCACAGGATTCGGGTGATCCCCAGGAAGGTGCCTGCCGCAACAAGGACGAAGAACAAACCCGCCCACAAAGGCACGCCGATGGCGACGAACCAGCCTGTCATCAACAGCAAGCCGACGATGAGCAGGAGATACACGCCACGCATGGAGAAGTCATCCTTGTAGCCCGTTTCTGGACGCAGCGCAGCGCCCCAGGTCACGCGCAGGTGAGCACGTGCCGTCCACAGGGTGTAGCCCACGAGGGTGATCAGCGCGCCGAACTGGATGAAGGCCATGATCGAGCCGCCATCGTTCTGCGTGTAGATGTCGAGATCGACAGTTCGTGTGATGCCAAGTTTGGTGAATATCCCGTTGATGGCATAGCCGATCAGGTAGAAGACCCAGAGGCTGAGAGCGACCTCCTGATGGGTGAGATAGGCGAAACCCATCATGGGGAAACTGATGTTGATAGTGAGGGACTGCATGTCGGGGATGATGAACAGGCTCGTCGACAGCAGTACCTTTGGGATGAAGTGGAAGTAGGCGTTGAGGCCATTCACCGAAGTGACGATGAACGGCAAGGCAAACCCGGCCCACATGATCGGATTGCGGAAGAAGCGATTCAGCGCCCGGTTCGGCTCCTGGGAGGCCATGGTCAGCGGCAGCTGGGCCAGGGGGTAGGAGAGACGCTCATGTTCGATCCACTGGCGGCGGAACAACACGGCCATGGCAATCATGACCATGTAGAGTCCGAGGATGACTGGAGCCCAGGCCATGAGAGGCTTGATCCAATCCATCCAGGGAATGGGCTGCCCTTTCGAGATCCCCTCGTAGAAGCCACTGATGGCGGCATCGCTTTGCGGCACGAGCCAGTGGGGGACATAGGGCTGCAGTTCCTGCGCCCACTGATTCTCATCGGACGCCAGGTAGTGGAGGGCGGGAAGGATGGGAATCAGATAGAGGGTCAGCCCCATGGTGCAGATGGAGCAGGCGATGGCCGACATGAGATAGGTTATCGACAATTCGCCCGACGACAGAGACTGACTCGGCAGAAAACGACGCAGGAAACCGTTGATGAACAGGGCTGTGACGAACAAAACGAGGATCGCCGCCGCCGTGGTGAAGTCGATGGTCAGATACGATCCGGTCACGACGAGGCTGTTGTAGGGCCCCCAGAACGAGATCAGGGCAGCCATGATCGCACCCACGAGGAGCACGCGGGCAGGGCGCACGTGATTCACGTCAGGTGGAGCGCTTGCTGTGTCCCGGTTGTTCATGCCGTCGCTTTCATCTCGACCAAAGAGATAGGCCCGGCCGCGTCAGGGCAAGCGATCAGCGTTGTGCGGCATATTGCTCGAGATGCTCAGCCAGGTGTTCGGAGAGGCGGGTGAAGGCGGTCAGATCCTTCGAGGACAGGGTGATCCACACTGCGCCGACGGCATGTTCCCGCGCCTGATGGATCTTCTTCATGGCCCGCTGACCTTTCGCTGTGACTTGATAGCGTCGCTGACGACCGTCGCTGGTGCCGATGGTGGACTTTACGAATCCGAGGTCCGACAGCTGACGAAGGGTGCGCGACACGGCGGCGGCGGTGATCGCACGCTGCCGAGCAAACATGGAGGGGAGGAAGTCCTCGCCGCTCACCTCTTCCAGAACCCGCCACTGAGCCTCGGTGAGGCCCGCCTCGGCGGCCAGTTGCTGCCGGCGGGTGCTAAAGGCTTCACTTAAGCGTTGTAGGCTGGAAATGGCACGATGGGCAGGATCGGGTTGCATCACACGACTCCAATACTTAACAGTAGTTAACTGAACTATTGTTAATTAACAAGAATTAACCATCAACCAAGTTGAGGAAACATACCCGATGAACCACGTGGAGTCGATCCGACATCAGTACAGCACAAACGCCGACAGCTACCGAACCAGCAACTATCACAGCAGTGCACCGGATCTTGAGGTGCTGAGGGAGGTGGCGCAACTGCAGGGCACGGAGAGGGTGCTCGACATCGGCACAGGAACCGGGCATACGGCGCTGGCTGTGGCACAGGGAGCGAATCACGTGGTCGGGATCGATCTGACACCGCAAATGCTGGAGCAGGCGCGGCAGCTGGCTGCGGAGCGGCAGATCACCAACGTGACCTTCGAAGAGGGAGATGCCCAGCGACTCCGGTACGAAGATGACTCATTCGACGTGGTCACGTGTCGGGTCTGTGCCCACCACTTTGCCGATCCGCTGGCGACTGTGCGCGAATCAGCGCGCGTGCTGAGACCAGGCGGTTGCATTCTATGGTTGGACAGTGTCGTGCCCGCAGACCCTGCGCAGGACACCTTCCTCAACACCATCGAGCTGCTGCGTGATCCATCCCACGTGCGCGACTTCAGCATCTCTCAGTGGCAGGCGATGTTCGCAGAGGTGGGTCTGGCGGCAGAGGTCGCGGGCCAGTGGGCGACGGATCTGCCCTTCGACGACTGGACCGATCGCCAGTCCACGGCCGAGGAAGCGCGCGTCATGCTGCGTCAGCTGTTCCATACTGCAACCTCGGCGGTTCGGGAGGCCTTCCGGATCCGCACGGACCCCTATGCTTTCGACATCCCCATCGTGTTGCTGCGCGCAAGCTAGCCATAGCGCCAACCGCCCCTCTACGCCTTTCTTCGTGGGGTCCAACACCCTGACCACCCACGACGGAGGCTCTCGTGTCCGATACGTATTGTGTACGCCGCTGTTTCGAACAACCCGCTGAAAACCACGGTCATCCCGGCAGCATCTCGCGTGTTATCCTCGGCCCCGGTGCGTCAAACCCGGAACGTCCCGAAGCGATCGACTCGGAGCGACTCATCATTCATACGAATGAGTATGAGGTGGGTGGTGTATCCGGCGATGGCCATTCCCACAACAACCAGGAGCAGTTCTTCTATCTGCTCGAAGGCGAGATGGAGGTGACGGTGGGGGAGGAGACCTATCAGCTGGTGGCCGGTGACAGTGTCTTTCTGCCGCGCGATGTGTTCCACAAGCACAAGCAGGTAGGTGACACGCCGCTGAAGTTTCTCTTCATCAGCGCCATGGTGTAGGCAGGTCTGATAGGACCCCCGGTGATCAGTTCGTGCTGTCCCACCCCTCGGGCAGGGTCAGGCGCCAGACATCGTTGACGACGGGCCACGTGTTGCCCGCCACGACCCACAGGGCATCGTGGGCGGTGTAGAGGGTGGGTTCGTGGCGTGGTGCGAAGACGGGATCGGAGATGAACTCGGTCCAGTTCACGCCGTCGCGGGTGAACCAGACGTCGCCGAGGTTGGTGTGGTTGGCGTTGTCGAAACCGCCGATCAGCCACAGCGCCCCGGCATAGGCTCTGCCCCGGCACCACATGCGTGGCGCCCACGGCGCGTGTTCGAGGACGCGAGTCCACTCGGCGCCATCGGTGGAACACCACACGTCGTTCCAAGTGGTGAATTGAGGATACCCCTTCTCCTCAGGTGAGTTCTTCTCTTCGCTGTTGCCGGCGATGCGCCAGAGTTTGTCGTCGAACAACACGGTGGCACTCGAGCGTCGATCGCCGCAGGCGGCGGCATCGGTGGCGCATTCCCAGTGCTCACCGTCGGTGGATGACCAGACCTCAGGACCGGGTCCGATTTGCCACATCTTCCCCTTGTAGACGATCAGTTCCCCGTAGCCGGTCATGCCGAAGGGCGTTCCGTCGAGGATCTTCGTCCACCTTTCGCCATCATCGGAGACCCATACGCTTCCCTTCACGGCGAAGAGGCGGTCCTCGAACACGACCATCTCGCTGTAGCCGTCGTAGGGCGTGTCGTCACTGACCTGTGACCAGTGGATGCCGTCGGTGGAGTTCCACAGATCGCGCACCAGCACGTTGCCGTGGTGGTAGGCGTTGCTGAGCCACATCTTGTCGCGAAAGACGACGCCCTCCGACGTGTCTCGCGGACTGAACTCGGCGTGTTCGACGAGGCGTTCCCAGTTGTGATGAGTCGACGACATCGGGTGACCGCCTATTCGTTCTGGGATGGCGTGGGGAAGGACCGACTGCCCGGTGCATCGGGGGAGATCACGAATCGTCCGTAGCGCCACAGCTGATGGTCATCGAGAATGCCGATGACGGGCCACGTCCAGTAGATGACCGGTTCGTTCACGGCGAGGCGATACTCCCAGCCACTGTGCACGAGCATCTGGTCACCTTCGGCAGGTGGCAGCGACCCCTCGGTCAGGGGCTCGAGGGCCGCCCAGGGGATGGCGATCTCCGCCGACCAGCCGCGGTCGGTGTCGGACGGATCGTTGAGGGTGCCATAGACGGCGATGGCGTGTTCGACGCCGGGGCAGTCCCATTCCAGATGGTAGTTGGGCGCGTGCAGATCGAGGACCTGCCGGTCCTTCTCGGTGGATCCTTGATTCAACCAGATGTCATCGACGTTGTTGAGGGCGTTGATGTGCATCTCGATGTAGTTGCGGTGATCTCCATCGGGGTCGACGAAGACCATGAACAGGGGATCGTGCAGCATGATGTACTTGTCGTTGTCTTTCCAGAAGTCGCGTGGCTCCGGTGTATCGGGCCCGACGGTGCCGAACACATTCGGGTCGGCGGCCCAGAAACCGACATACAGATAGGTATCGTCCCAGACCATCTGGCTGTAGCTGTCGAACCAGGCGGGCGCGCCATCGACGAGGCCAGCAAAGTCCATGCGGGGTGTGTGTTTCCAATGGGCCTCGTTCAATTCACCATCAATGACGATCGGTGACGTGACGCGATAGCCGATGTAGGTGGGCGGTGGATCGTCGAGGGGGTTTTTGGCGGACGCCTGGACGACGAGCGCCAGCAACAGACAGACGCAGCCGCGCAGGGTAGCGATGCTTGGGCAGCGGACACCACGCCGGTGCGCAATGCTGCCCGGGCAGGTCAAACCTTGAAGGTTGGTGTTCATCTATTCCTCCTCGGGGACGGGTCGGCCGCCATTCCAGGTGTCGGGGCGAGGTGTACCGCCCGGATAATACCCTCGCGCCTTGAGATCCTCTTCCCAGGCCGAGCCGCACATCGTGGAGATCTGCAGCCACTCGCCGGCGCCGATGTCGGGTTCGGGATGATAGAGGAAGCGCTGCAGTCCTGCGCGCTGGGCATTTTCCAGAATGCCCTTCAAGGCGCTGGGCGGCATCTGATCGCCGCCATGGGGCTCACGACCGGTAGATACCCAACCGATGACCTTGCCTGGATCCCCGATCGCTTCGAGGGCGCGCCGTGTCTCGTCATACACCATCTGTTCGAAGAAGGCCTGCGTGTGGCCCTTCTCGAAATCGATGAGCGTATTCACCTCGGGGATGTGGATGCCGGTGAGCAGTTCGACGACGCGGATGCAGTCGTTTTCGGTGAGAGCGGGGTTCCAGATCATCAGGCGTTTCACCCAGCGATAGACCGTGCCATAGAGGCCGTCCATGCCGCGATGCCAGTAGTAGTGTTTGGGGAAGATGATGTCGAAATACTCTACCAGACAGGTATAGTCCTGACCGGTGAGGCCTGACCAGGCGGGTGTGCGTGGGATGCCGGCGAGTTTGATGTCGCCGTCTACGCCATCGACCTGTTCGCGCATCCACTTCCATTCCTGGCGTGAGGCCTCCCAACGTGCGCGCCACCAGTAGAGGACGTCTTCGTTGATGTCGAACAACTGCATGCCGCCGAGCATGCCGCCGCCGGCAAAGAAACGGACGCGATCGGGGGTGAGGTTGTGGAGGCGTGCGTGCATGTGGCGGATGCCGCGATGGACGCGGTCGATGTCGGCGCCCGCCTTCGCCAGGCGCGTGTCAATATGCTCGTTGATCTCGAGGGTTTCGCCGCCGTGATGGAAAGCCAGTTCGTAGGAATGCTCTCCGGGGCCGTCGCTGATCACGCCCGAGGTTTGCGGAAAGGCGTGCATCAGATCCTGCATGTGCGCCGACGAGCCGACTCCAGAGAAGATGAGCATCTCCCAGCCGCGTGACGCGGCGTCATCGAGCATGGCGTGCAGCTGCTTCTCCTTCTCCGCGTCTCGAGGAGCGGCCTCCGGTGCCTGTTCTCCGTGGGCGGCGAAGATCGTGGCATCCGATGCGTAGGCGCGTACCGAACTGCCATCGTCGCCTACGAACTGCATGCGGCCTACGGCCAGACCGGTGACGCCACCGGCCTCCCAGGCGTCGAAGCGTTCTTTGTAGCCCTCCATCCAGTGTTCGAGGGGAGAGTCGTTACAGAGGAAGATCCAGGCTTTCATAGGGTTGATCACTTTCTCAAGTCCATGGCACAGCGAAAACCGACCATGGCACTGTTTCCTTTCCAGGCTCCACGATAACTGCTGGCCAGATTGCTGGCGGGGGTGACCCACGAGCCGCCGCGAGTCAGAGGGCCGCGAGTGGGCGACTGCGGATCGGCCTCGCTCCACGGGTAGTTGGCCCAACTGCCCTCTACCAGTTCCCACACGTTGCCCACAAGATCGTCGACACCTCCCGGTGTGCGTCCCAGCGGATACGAGCCCACCTGCGTGGGGTGACCGACACGGAAGTCGAAGTTCGTGTGCTGGTCGGTGGGTGCTGCATCACCCCACGGATAGAGACGCCCTTCCTGACCGCGGGCGGCGATTTCCCATTCGAATTCGGTGGGCAGTCGTTTGCCGGCCCAGGCCGCGTAGGCGGCGGCCATGGGCTGGTTGACGTAGACGATGGGATACCGATCACGACCGGGCACGACATCGAACCCCGACGCGGTGCGTACGATGCCACACAGATCGGGATCGGCCATGTCCGTGTGATAGGAGCCCTCGTTGCCAGCGGCGTTGAGGAACTCGGCATACTGAGCGACGGTGACTTCGGCTCGATCGATGAGGAAGTCCTCTACCGTGACCTGGCCCTCGGGAGACGCGTCGTCGTCGGTGGGATCGGGGCCGATGGTGAAGGTGCCGCCCTCGATGTGGATCATCTCGGTCGGAGATGGATCGGTTGATGGTCCATCTGATGAGGCCGGTGGCTCGGGAGCCGGCACGAAGTCGAAGACGTCGGTGATCGATTCGTCTGGACGCTCATCGACCGGCTCATCTGACAATACCAGTCGTCCCCACGTCTCGGCGACGTGCATGTTGTAGACGAGGACGGGCGACCACGTCCAGTCCCATGCGGGACCGCCGCGATCCTCCCAGTCCATGATGGGCCACGTGGTGCGTGACCACGGATGCTGGACGCGACTGAAGTTGGCCCGGATGACCCGGCCGGCGACGGCGAGGGGCTGGCCGGAGTGGTCGGTTTCTTCGAGGGCGTCCCAGGGCATGGAAAACTCGATGACCCAACGTTCATCGGTATCGAAGGGGTAGTTGAAGCTGCCTTCGGCGCGCACGGCGACACGCATGCCCGCCAGGTCCCAGGGCTGGCTCTCCTCGATGCGAGGATGACTGAAGGGCAAGCCGCCGCGGTTGTATTCCTTCGGCAGCAGCATGTCCCACACCGTGCCCAGGGCATTGAACTCGAGCTCGATGTAGTTCTGCGCATCGCCATCGACGTCGATGAACAGCTCGATGTCGTTGTCGTCGTAGATCTCCTCATCGTCGATGGTGACGTGGGCGACCAGGTGCGGCTCTTCGAGTTCGACGGCGGCGTAGAGGTGTTCGTCATCCCACAACATGCGGGCTCGCGTACGATACGGCGGCCGTGCGTAGGCGGCGGCGTGGTGGATATGGGCGAAGTCGACGGTCCACTCGGCGTGCTCCCAACTCGATTCGTCGAGTCGGCCATCGACGACGATGGGGTCGATCGTGCGCTGCACGACATAGTGTTCGGGGCGGAAGGGTTTCGGAGCCGTGGGTTCTGTCGGCAGGGGGTAGTCAAAGCCTGGTGTGCGATCGAAGTTGGCCGCCTGGGAGAAACGCGCCACGGGCAGACAGAACAGAGCCAGCACGACCCACAGAAATGGAAGCCGGGCATACTGTACATGTTGAGAGAGGGTCATCTATCGTCCTTCAGCGATGACGCCATCGATCCAGCGCGACGGCGGCGACGATGATGCCGCCGGTAACGATCTCCTGCACCCAGTTCGGTAGTCCCATCTGTGAGCAGCCCGAACGAATGACGGTCATGATCAGCGCGCCCACGAGGGTGCCGAGAATCGAGCCTTCTCCCCCGGACAAAGATCCACCGCCGATGACAACGGCGGCGATGACGTCGAGTTCGAGGCCGACGGCGACGGTGGGATCACCGACGGTAAGTCGCGAAAACTGCATGACTCCGGCGACCCCCGCCGCGGCGCCGGAAGCCACATAGACGCCGGTCTTAAGTCGCTCGACCCGAATGCCACACAGACGTGCCGTGGCTTCGCTCGACCCGGTGGCGACGATGTGCCGTCCCACGGGCGTGGATCGCAACATGGCGGCGACCCCGACGGCGAGCAGCAGCAGCAGCCAGACTCCTGGGGGCACGATCATCCAGCGCATGGAGGGAGACAGGGCGGCGAGCAGGTCGATCAGCCAGGACAGAGGCGCGTCGATCTTCTGTTCGTCGGCGATGCCCTTGGCCAGGCCGCGTACGATCAGCAGTGTGCCGAGGGTGACGATGAAGGGGACGACGCGCAATCGGGTGATGATGAGGCCATTCAACAGACCGGCCGCCGCCCCCGCGCCCATTCCGGCAATGGCCGAGACCAAGGGTGAGGCTCCGGCATTCATGGTGGCGGCGACGACGACGGTAGACAGGGCGATGATGGAACCGGCGGACAGGTCGATACCGCCGGAGATGATGACGAGGGTCATGCCGATGGCGGCGATGCCGACGATCGTCGTCTGACGCGCCATGGTTTCGAGATTGCGCGCCGACGAGAAACTGTCGGGTCCGAGCAGGGCGAACAGAGCGTAGACGCCAAGCAGACCCAGCAGGGGGGCCAGGACATTTCGCGAAGGCAGTTTCATGGCGCCGGAGAGCGATCGCCGAGGGTTGCTTCGAGGATCATCTCGTGTTCGTCTCGATCGGCGGCAGGCCGGAAGGGGCCAAGCTGACCTCGGTCCATGATGGCGATGCGATCGCACAGTGACAGCAGTTCGGGCAGGTGGCTGCTGGTGACGAGAATCGCCTTGCCCTGGTCTGCGAGACCTTCGATGCAGGCGTAGATCGTCTCCTTGCTGGCGATGTCGATGCCGCGGGTGGGCTCGTCGAGCAAGAGCACGTCCACATCGTGATGGAGCAGCCGCGCCAGGGCGACCTTCTGCTGATTGCCACCTGACAATGAGCCGACGGTCGATTCAGGCGAGGGCGTGCGGATGCCGAGCTCGTCGATCCAGCGTTCGGCGGCTCGATCGCGCCCGAGCAGGTCGAGCCAGCCGCGTCGTCGCGTGGGCCAGCGGGACATGACGGTGTTGTCGGCGACGGAGAGGTTCAGAGCGAGTCCTTCGGTGGCGCGGTCTTCACTCAGCAAACCCAGGCCCGCGTCGAGACAGGCGGTGGGGGTGGTGGGTCCGGATACGTCGGGGATGCGAACTGTGCCGGACGTGACCGGGTCGAGGCCGAAGATGGCACGCACCAACTCCGAACGACCGGAGCCGACGAGGCCGCCGATGCCGAGGATCTCGCCGCGGTGCAGTTCGATGGTGGCGTCGATGGGTAGAGGGGATCCGTGGAGGTGGTCGACGTGCAGGAGGATGTCGTCTTGTGGCGCAGCGGGATCGGGCGTGTCGCGAACGGTGCTTGTGCGCTTGGTGCGCTGCAGCAGCGGTCGCCCAACCATCATCGTGGCCAACTCGGTGGCGTTGGTTTCCGCTGTGGCGCCGCCGCCGGTGACCTCACCATCTCGCAGCACCGTGTACTGATCCGTGAGATCGACGATCGCTTCGAGGAAGTGGGAGATGTAGAGAATCGCCAGGCCTTCGTCGCGCATTCGGCGCAGTACATCAAAAAGTCGCGATGCATCTTCACCAGTGAGACTGCTGGTGGGTTCATCAAGGACGAGCACCGACGCCTGGCCGTGGAGGGCGCGGGCGATCTCGACGATCTGACGGTCGGCGATGGACAGATTGAGGATGCGTGCATCGAGGGGGATGTCCGTGCGCTGCAGGCGCGACAGGGCCGTGGTGGCCTCGGTCTGAATAGTTGTCGTGTCGAGCCAGCCGAAGCGGGTCGGTTCGCGGCCAAGAAACAGGGACTGGGCGACGGTTAGGTGCGGCGCCAGGGAGAGTTCCTGGTAGACGGTGGCGACACCGGCGTCGCGCGCCTGGCTGGGCTCGGCGGGGGCGAAGGGTTCATCGTGAAGGGTGAGCGTACCGGTGTCGGGGCGTAGCGCGCCCGACAGGGTTTTCACGAGGGTGCTCTTGCCGGCGCCATTCTCTCCGATGAGCGCGTGGATGCTGCCGGCTGCCAACTGCAGGGAGACATCGTGGAGAGCACGGGTCGCACCGAAGTCGTGACCCACGCCGTTCACCCGGAGCAGAGACATCAATCGTCGATCGGAGGTCGCAGCAGTTCGGCGACGGTCGATTCATTCATGTTGTCGCGCGTGACGAGGACGACGCCCGTGTCGATGCGTCGCTCCACCGGTTTGCCCTGCAGGTGGGCGACCATGGTGCGCACGCCGATGTCTCCCATGGCCATGGGATTCTGCAGCACGAGGGCGTCGAGATCGCCGGCGGTGAGTCCCTCGACGAGCTTTTCGGAACTGTCGAAGCCGATGAAACGCACCTGGCCGTTGAGCTGTCGATCCTGCAGGGCGCGCAGCATGCCGAAGGTGGTGGATTCGTTGGGGCAGAAGATGCCGTCGATGGTGAGAGTGCCGTCCTGTGTCTGCAGGGGTGCGAGCAGGTTCTCGCTGGCGGCGTAGGCCGATTCGGTGGTGGCGCCGCCGTGTTGATTGTCGCTGACGACGACGATGTCGGGGGATTCGGCGATGGCATCGAGGAATCCCTGTTCGCGTTTCATGGTGCTCGCCGACCCCTCCTGATATCGCAGCATGACGATGCGGCCTCGGCCTTCGAGGCGACGGGCCATCTCCTGTCCGGCCATACGTCCGCCCTGGTGGTTGTCGGTGGCGACGAAGCTGATGTAATCGTCAGACTGCAGGCCCGAGTCGATGATGATGACGGGAATGCCGGAGCGGGTGGCGTTGAGGACGGGCACGCGCAGGGCGGCGTCGTCGAGGGGCGCCAGCACGATGCCGGAGACGCCGCGACTGATGAAGTTTTCGACGACGGCGATCTGTGCTTCGCGGTCGTCTTCCTTCAGCGGGCCTTTCCAGATGATGTCCACATCGAGATCAGTGGCGGCCCGTCGGGCGCCGGCGTGGATGGATTTCCAGAATTCGTGGGTCGTGCCTTTGGGGATCACGACGATCGTCGTCCGGCCCGAATCGGGGGATTCGCCACAGGAGAGCAGCAGGCAGGACAGGGCGAGCAACCACAGACGACGCATGGAGTGACTCCGAGGATGAGGTGAGGGCGGCCTGAAATATATCGGCCCTCCGACCTCACAGAAGCAGGTCGGAGGGCCGCTGGCAAATGGTTGCGAAGTGCCAGATCGTATGTTTACATGGCCTGGAGCTGACGAAGGCCGTCCATGCGCGTCCCACACTGAGATGAAGGCGGGGAGTTTTCTTGAGATTGACGTACATCACGATTTACTGTGCAGCGCTGGCCACAGCCGCGGCGGCCCTGTCTTCCTGCGCCGGACGAACGGGTTCGCAGAATACATACGCCAACGCAGAGGAGAATTCGCACTACAGCAACGTGCGCCCCGAGGACTACGTGGGCCCTCAGGTCTGCGGCAAGTGTCACGCCAACAACTACAAGTCGTGGCGACGACATCCGCACAGCAGCATGAACATGCTCGCCGATCGAAACTCCGTGCTCGGCGACTTTTCGGGGGTGTCCGTAGAATACGCCGGCCGACGCGCCGTCTTTCGCAAAGAGGATGGCAACTACTTCGCCGACTACTACGACGGTGAGGCGAAGGAGCGCACGTTTCGTGTGATCCGCACGGTGGGATCGCGTTACGAGCAGGATTACGTGGCCGTCCAGGTGGAGGGGCCGGAGGCGCCGGGTCATCCGCTGTATGTGGAGGAGACACGACTGCGGTTCGCCTGGTCCATCGTGGCCAAGCGCTGGCTGCCGCAGAGTTATCTGGAGCCAACGGAGTATCCGGGGTCGGAGTATCTCGACGACAGGTCACTGCGCTACGATCCGTTCGTGCCCGATGAGCTGCCCTTCAACGAACGGTGCTCACGCTGCCACAATACCTATCCCTACGATCTGCGGTTCTACAAGATCTTCTCCGAGTTCGGTCGGCTCTCGGGGTTTCCGCCTTTCCCGGGTGCGACGCCGCAGACGGTACAAAAGATGGTGAACGAGGCGGGGGACGAGCAGTGGCTGAACACTGTACGTTTCCCCATGGATCGTTTCGTCACCGTCGGCATCAGCTGTGAGAGCTGCCACTTCGGCGGACGCATTCACGCGGAGAATGCGAGGACCCAACCGCCGCGTTTCGTGCCGACCCATCCGCTGCTGGCGAACTGGACGCCACCGCACGAGGGGGCACGCGAACGCGCGGAGGTGGTGAATGCGCTGTGTCTGCAGTGTCATCACTCCGGTGAAACGGCGCAGGACAACTGGCCCGATGGCTCGGCGGGCGTCAATTCGATGGAGTCCACCGAGATGGAGTCGGGCGCCTGTGCCAGCGTGATCAAGTGCACGGACTGTCACGACACGCACGTGTCAGGCCCGCCTGCGGGCGCACCTGATCGCAAGGAACATCTGCAGGCCTGCATCGACTGCCATCAGGAGAAGACGTCACGCGATGCGGCGGAGGCGCACTCGCTGCATGACATCGACACGGCATCGTGTCTGGACTGTCACATGCCGCGCATCGTGCAGGGTTTCGAGACGTACAATCGATCACACCGAATCTCCACTCCGACAGAGCGAAGGATCGTCGCCACAGGTATGCCGAATGCCTGCAATCTCTGTCACCTCGACGAGTCACTCGCCTGGACGCGCGATGCGCTCAACGAGGGGTGGGGTGCGCAGGTGTCTCTACCGACGGGGCTTCGGACGCACTTCGGGGATGACTACTCGATCCCAGCGGGAGAGGCGTGGTTGGCGCATCCGCAGGCGTCGGTGCGCACGGTGGCCGTGGGGGCGTACGCGCGATCAGAGTTGGGTGAGTCGATGTTGCCGGTGATCGCCCAGGGTCTGGGTGACGAGAATGCCTATGTGCGGATGCGGCATCTGCAGGGGATCGAGGCGATTCTGGATCGGCGGCTGGGGGATGGGGTGTACGATCTGACGGGGGGTGTTGCAGAGAGGGGGGTGCAGGTGGGGGAGTTGGTGGAACGGTTTTCTAAGTAGGGTGACTGTCGTTCGTTCGTGGGGCAGCGCGACGGCTCCGGGCGCTACGCGAAGGTCTGCGGCTTGTCTCGCGGGCTGATCGAACGCCGCATCCTGCGGCTCGACCAGCGGACGCCATCCTGGCGTCCGCCCTTCGGGCCCAAGTGCTCGACAAGCCTGCCCTCCGCTCGATGCGCCCTACGCCGCCGCGCTGCCGCGCGCTCCGACAAGCGGCGTTCAACTACCCAACAGACGAACTGCTACTCGTTGGCTGAGTCTTCAACTGCGTCTTCGAGAGCTTCCAGGCGGTTCTCGATGCTCTCGAGCTTGTCCAGGATGAGGGCGTGGACGTAGACGGCGTCCATGCCGACGGGGCTGTCGGCGCTGGCGATCTGTTCGATGATGGCTTGGAGTTCTGTCTTGGGTTTCATGGGGTTCCTCTTGCTGTGACGGAGCAGTACTGGGTTTTCGTGATCTCTGGGTATTGAAGGACAAACTACGAAAGTGCCTTCGCATTGAGATATCAGGATGGCTTGATAACATCGCAAAATCTGGATATGCAGATTCAGCATAATGAGAATTGACGACGTTCACCGAGAGAGCGACGATTCGTCGTGTGGAACAGTAGAAGGCGGGTTGAGGTGGCGAGATATGTGGCGTTCCACATACTGAAATTGTTGTTCAAACCAGATCAAGGGATGGAGTGCGTTGACATCTGACTTGAAGGCAGGCGACATTTCCTGCATCAAGACTCTTCACTCAGAGATAGATGGGATATTACGGCGGACATACGTCACCGAGACAACTTCAACGGGGGGCCTCGACAAGTGCGTTAAACTTCTCAAGCTGAAGGCAGAGGGAAAGTTCTCCCAGCCTGGATCACTACTATCGTCTGGCGCGTTTCACGGTAGAGGTGCCTCCCTTGCGTGATCGGAGGGAGGATGTGCCCCTCCTGGTCCAACACTTCTCGGTGCTCTTCGGCCAAGAGATGGGGATGGATCCACCGGCGTGGACCGATCCGGCGATGGCGGTGCTGCAGGCGTATCACTTTCCCGGAAACATCCGCGAGTTGAAGAACATCGTCGAACGGGCACTGATCGAGAGTGCGGGAGAGGAAATGGAACCGGAACATTTACATCTGCGCACGGCCAGAACCCCGCCAGATGACACTGCGGCAGCAAAAGGCCGTCGTCATCCATCCGACGGGGTGCAAGGTCGTCCGCATCGAGGGCGACGATGATCGAGCGATCGAAGACAGTCTCATCGCCGCCATCACCGATCAGACGGCGGCGATCTTCACGGTTGCTTCTCATCGAAAATCGAGTCTGCCCCCCTGCCCATTGCTGTGGAGATCGGCAAGGCGCGCGGCGTGCCTGTCATGGTGGACGCGGCCTACGAAATCCCACCGAAGGAGAATCTCTGGTACTACACGAAGGAGGTTGGCGTCGATGCAGCCATCTTCAGTGGTGGGAAGGCACTGCGTGGTCCTTCCTCGACGGGGCTAATCGTGGGTCGCAAAGAGATCGTCGTCAGCTGCCGGTTCCATGCCCGACCCAATGGTGGGGTTGGTTTTGCCAGCAAGGTCGGAAAGGAAGAAGTGGTCGGCCTCTACGCGGCGATCAAGCGTCTTCTCGAGGTGGGTGAAGAGGATCACTACGCACGATGCGGCCGGCAGATGGACTACATCGAGTCCGAACTCAAGGACATGCCCTTCCTGCATCTCACGCGGCACGAGCACGGTTCGTGGGGGGATGAGTTTGGTGTGGCTCTGCACATTGAAGAGGGATCACCCTACAAAGACGTCCGGGCTTTCATGGCTGAAGGCACGCCGTACATCGAACTGAGCTCGAAGTTCGATGCACTGTTTGTCTGTGTGTCGACGCTTAAGGATGGGGATGAGGTGGTGGTGGTGGAGAAGTCGAAGAAGGCGCTGGCGGTGCGGTAGGGGATCCTGTATGCGGACCCGTGATCTCATCCTCGTTGCTGTCGCCGGTTTCGCTCTATGGCGTCCGGCCCACGGGCAATCACCCGACGAGCGCTTTCCATGTCATGGCACCGAGATCGCGCACTATACGGCCTATCAAACGAGCGGAAACATCCAGATCGATGGCCGACTCGAGGAAGCATCCTGGCAAGCCGCCCCGCGCTCACCCCAGTTCGTCGACCTCATTTCGGGGGGACCGGCGATTCACGACACGCGAGCGGCTGTGTTGTGGGACGAGGCGAATCTGTATGTCGGGTTCTGGGTCGAGGAGCCCGATGTGCGGGGTGATCTCACAGAACACGACTCACCGGTCTGGAAGAACAACGATGTCGAGATCTTCATCGCTGGGGCGGACGCCTACTTCGAGTTCGGGATCAACTCTCTGGGGACGGTGTACGACTCCTTTCTGATGTGGGAGGAGGCCTACGACGAGGGCGGTTTCTCCGAGGTCCCCGACTTTCGCCGAACCCATCCTGGCCTCAAGCAAGTCAACGGGGTCGGCTTCAAGACCCATCCTCGGGGGACGCGGCTGCGAGCCAAGCACTGGAGTTACCCTGGCTTGCAGACGGCCGTCCACATCGATGGCACTCTGAATGACGACAACGATCGCGATCGTGGCTGGCGTGTCGAAGTCGCCTTCCGGTGGGAGGGAGCCCACTGGCTGGCCAAAGCCGACGGTCGCTCGTTGCCCCCCGATGACGGGGATGTCTGGCGCATCGACTTCTCGCGCTTCAATCGATACAAGGAGGCCCTTCCGGCGCAGGATTCGAGCGCTTGGGCGTGGAGCCCTCATGGAATCTGGGATTCGCATATCCCTGAGTGCTTTCCCTATATCCATTTCTCAGCGCGTGATGTGGAGGGGGAATGATCGAGATCGTCGATCTGGATGAGTTTGAGCCGACCGACGCCCTGATCCTCTCCTGGCGGAAGATGATGATGGGTCGGGATCAACTCGACTGGGAATACGACGAGAGTTGGGTCGCCAAGGAACCTGCCGCTGATGCGGATGCCATCGCTGAGTTTCGGAAGTGGCGAGACAAGCAGCGTGGACGCAACCACCCTCTATGGGCCATCGATGGTGAGACATGCCTCGGCTCGGTGGGCATCAATCGATTCGACGATCCTTCTCGCTCGCACTGTGGAGAGATCGGGATCGGCGTGACGGCGACGGCAACCCGGCAAGGGATTGGGGGCGCGTCTGCTCATGGCGGTCATCGAGAAGGCTCGAGTTCTGAAGCTCCAGCGACTTGAGGCCGATTGTTTCGCCGACAACGCCGCCTCTATCGCCCTGCTGACGAAAAGCTGGGATTCGAGGACGAGGGGATCAGGCGCGGGGCGCTGCAGAAGAACGGAACTCTACGCAACCAGCAGTTCTTTGGTCTGAAGCTCTAGTGATCCTTGAGCGCGACAAAGAGGGAGCCGAACATGGCACTTTCCCGCGACAATCATCATCAAGACAAACACCTCCATGTCTTCGGACATGGCTCGCTCTTGCACCCTACGCACAAGCGAGGGCTCTCAAAGACTGTCCCAGATCATGGCCTGACGTTCGACAGCATGAAGAGAGCTCGCTTGGAAGGCTACCGCCGCAGACTGTCTGCCTTTGCTCCCGTGGAGGGCGAACCAAGCGCACAATTCCAGGCGTTCTGGAATGTGGAGGCTGAAGCGCGAGCAAGCTGTCTGGGTGTGGTGTTTCCGGTGGATGAGAAGGTGCTCCGAGAGCTGGACTACAGGGAGCGCCGCTACGTCAGAATGGAAGTAACCGATCAAGTCGAGTTGCTGGACGCAGAGTTTCGTCTTGAGGAATCAGCCGTCGTGTTTACCTACGTCTGCTTACCGAGCGAAGAACTGGTGCGTGCTGCCCGAGGGGTGACCGGTCTTTCCTCAGAGTATGAAGCTTGCGTGAACGAAGCGGCTCAGGAGCTGGGACAGGCCTACGTGACGGAGGTGGCAGCGGCTCTCGAAGAGACTCTTGAGTGGCCTCGGCTATAGGCGACTCGTGGCCCCGACCAACGCTGAACGAGCCGCCGCTGTCACAGCAGCTGAGTCAGTGGCTCCCCAACCGGGTGCCGGAGGTATTGGCTGCCGACACGGAGAGTCATTGGTACGTACACGGAGGCCGTTGATGGAAGACCGTTGGCGGAGTGTGAGGACCTGACGGTTTGGAAGAAGGCGGTGCGCGAGTTTGGCGACCTGCAGGTACAGCTGATCAGCAGGGTCGACGAGATGGTGACCTCGGGTTGCCCGTTGGTCGATTTGACGAGTTACGGTGATCAGGTCTCGAGTATCATCGAAGGCGAGCAGTGGCATGTGGACGGGGAAGAGTTCGGGCCTCTTCAAAACCGGGTGGACGAGATCGAGAAGATGAGTCGAACACTCGCCGACAGTAGAGTCCCCGTATCTCTGGACCATGGAGACCTGGCAAATCATCCTCGCCGAACAGCCCTGCTTCCTCGACTGCTCCGACAACTGCCTGACTCATCCTTTTCTCAGTCTGTTTCTCTTCTTCGATTATCTGGAAGGTGTGCGAGCCAATGGCCGTGAAAGCATCAAACAGTTGCTGAGCGACGAGGCTACGATTCGTCAGGAGCTTACGTTGTCCTACCTTGCGGCGTGGCAGGATTACGGAACCGAGGTTGACCTTGTCGCCGAGTTCGAAGTGGCCCAGTCTCTGGGGCCAATCCATGTGGCGCTCAAGTTTGCGCGGCTATTGCCCCACGGCTTTGACTCGCAGTGGGATCTGGCCGGTTCAGTGCCTCAGTATCTGAAGAAGTTCATCGAGCAAAGTGAGACCCCATCGTGACCGAACAAACAGCCTCCATGGAATTGCAGGAGATCTTCCCCGACGAACGATTCCCCAATGTCGTGGTCGCCCTCGACGGCACGGTGGTGGCCACATGGGGCGCGAAGAATCTGGTTGTGAGACGCAGCGAAGACGGGGGCGCCACGTGGGGGCCGACGATCGATGTGGGTGATGGCATTCACGCCGGCGGCACCACAGTGGATGAAGGCACGGGAGACATTCTGTTCTTCGGTCATCCCGAACATCCGCCGAAGGACAGTTCCATGGCGCCGCGCACGATCTATCGCAGTAGCGATTCGGGTCGCACATGGGCCGGCGAAGAGGCGGTCTTCGAGAAGGACGGGAATGGCCATGTGCCATCGCTACACTTCTCAGAGGTGGGCATCACCTTGCGGCAGGGCGAACACGCCCGCCGACTGCTTCGCCCGGCGCGGGTCTACGTCGAAGGTGCCGGCTACAACATGGCCGTGTTCAGCGATGATCACGGGCGAACCTGGCGACCGAGCACGCCCTTTCCCGTAGATGGCACGGGGGAGGGCTGTGTAGCCGAGCTCGAAGACGGTCGCATCTACTACTCCTCCCGTCAGCATCGATTTTCTGAAGGCGAGGCGTTGCGTCACGAACGACTGCACGCCTGGAGTCACGACGGCGGCGCCACCTGGACCGATCCGGCCCACAGCAGTCTACCCGATGGGCCCGCCTACCGCGGTGAAGAGGGGCGCGGCGCCAACTACAATGGCCACTTCGGCATGGCGGCGGGTCTGACTCGCGTGCCCGTAGCAGATCGAGACATCCTGCTCTATAGCAACGCCGATGAGCCGACGCATGAACGCCAGCGGCTCACCGTCTGGGCGAGTTTCGATGGCGGTGCTTCATGGCCGGTGAAACGTCTCGTCGACGAGGGACCGAGTGCCTACTCGTCGCTGGCGGCGGGACGTGCCGGCACGCCAACTGAAGACTGGATCTTTGTGCAGTACGAAGAGCGGGGTGGCGGTGGCCGGGTGGCGCGTTTCAATCTGCCCTGGTTGCTGGCGGGAGAGGCGACGGGGGACGGTGAGGTGCCGACGGACCTGTAGCCGGTTAGCCACACACTCGAGCCGCGTGACAGGCGGCTCGACCTGATGTGTATCGCCAGAACGAATCTTAGCTGCGAATCTCAACTGGGAATCTCAACTGCGAACCTGATTCATCATCCGAAGGAATCCTCATGCAACTTGGTAACTTCTCCATCAGTTTGTCCGTGAAGGACCTCGAAGCCTCGAGAGCCTTTTACGCCAAACTCGGCTTCGAAGTGTTTGGCGGTGTCGCCGAGCAGAACTGGCTCATCCTGAAGAACGGCGATCACACGATCGGTCTGTTCCAGGGCATGTTCGAGAAGAACACGCTCACCTTCAATCCGGGATGGGACAGCAATGCGTCGGCCATCAATGGCAACTTCACCGACGTGCGCGAACTGCAGAAGAGTCTGAAGGAGCAGGGTGTGGAGCTCGCCATGGAAGTGGATGAGGACACGTCCGGGCCGGGCAGCTTCCTGGCCATCGACCCCGACGGGAATCCGATCCTCGTCGATCAGCACGTGTGAATCGCACACCCGGCCACGCGTAAGGCACACCCATCCTGATCAGTCCGTCGAGACGATCAGCTCCGGCGCGGGATGGGGGAGGATCTCGCCTCGCCGCATGGCCCAGGTGGCGACGATGCTCGAGCACGGCATCGATCGTTTGCTCACTGAGAATAGCAGTGACTTCGGGGACTTCGCTGAGATCGAGGCGATCGGTCTGGCCGCTGCCTGAACAACATTGGGACCGGAGCCGAGTTCGTACCATGCATGGATATGGCGCGTCGGCGACGGTCATTCATTCTACATTGAGGGCTTCGTGTTTTGACTGAATCGGGAGCAGCTGCACAAGTGACCGAATACAAGCAGGTGGGTGGTCCCCGCGCCTGGACGGCGGCCAGTGTGGATGACCCAGTGGACTGGGTCACGAATCTGACAGAATTCTCGCTGCTCGAATTGGAGAGTTTCGTCGCCGAGACGGAAGCGGAGCGGGTCACGGAAACACGCATCGATCCGCGGACGATGCCGAGTTGTACCAGGCAGGCGACACCACTGCGACAGCAGATCGAGTCGGGGCGGGGCTTCGTGCTGATCGATGGTCTCGACGAGGCGCGGTTCGGGCGAGCCGGTTCGGTCACGGCTTATTGGGCGTTGGGTCAACTGCTCGGCGCGCCCTTCGCGCAGAACGTCGAAGGCACCCTGCTCTACGATGTGCGCGACACAGGGCAGTCGGTGACGGGAGGGGCGCGTTTCTCGGTAACCAACGCAGAGAGCACCTTCCACACGGACAACGCTTTCAATCCGGCTCTACCCGATGTAATCGGTCTGCTGTGTCAGCGCACGGCCAAGTCCGGGGGGCGCAGCCAGCTGATCAGTGGTTGCTCGGTGCACGACCAACTGTGCGATCTGGGTGCCGACATGGCCACCTTGTATGGCGAGTTTCTCTTCGATCGGCGCTCGCAGCACGGACCGGACGAACTTCCCTATGCGCCGCACCACCTATTTGCTCTCGATGGCGATGAGTTGGTCATGCGCTACATGGCCTACTACATCGAAGTGGGTCACGAAAAGGCGGGCACGCCGCTCACCGACGCACAGATCGCAGCCCTGTCCGCGCTGGAGTCGCAACTGAAGCGTCAGGATCTGATGGTGGAGTTCGATCTGCTGCCGGGACAGATGATGTTCACGAATAACCGCTGGATCCTGCACAATCGCACGGCCTTCGAAGACCATTCGACCATGGAGGATCGACGCCACTACGTGCGGCTCTGGCTAAGTCGCTAGTGCGGCGTGGTGCAAATCCTACGGCTTACGGACGCCGATCCATCCCGGGGTGGTCAGGCCTGCCAGGGCGAAGCGAGGTGGGCGACGCAGTCACCGGCTTCGACGCGCCCTGGGTGACGCTTGCAGACCACGTCGCCATCGCCGTTGAAGGGGACGGACACGGGCTCGCGCGACGGATTCTCCGGAAACCATACATGACCACACAGATCGCCGGCACGCACCGAATCGCCCAGTTCGGTGGCGGGCTCGAAGACGCCGGGCTCGGGTGCATACACGTGGGCGTCGCCACCGATTCTCAGGATCTGTGGTTCAGGCAGATTCTCGGGCAGCTCACCCTTGATGCCGAGACCTGCCAGTAGACGGTCGACGGCGGTCTGCACGAGTTGCACGCCGGCGCGTGACACGGATCCCATGCCGCCATATTCGCCGCCAATGGAGATCACGCCCTGACGGATGGCCCCATCGGGCAGGCCTTCGGTCTTGTTTTGCCGTTCGAATATCATCACGTGGGGTACCCCGAGCTTCGTCACTAGGTCGAGGCTCTTCTTCTTATGGTCGTCCGACGCGTCCGGGCCGTAGTGCGTGCTGGCGTGGGGTCGGTAGTCGAGCGATGCACCGCCGCCGTGAAAGTCGGCGACGACGTCGACTCTCGGCATCAGCGAATTCTCGACGTAATCGGCGATCTTCCAGGTGGGGCCGCCATTCGGATCGCCCGGGAAGGCGCGATTCAGATTTCCCGCGTCGAGCGGACTCACGCGTGTGGTGCCGAGAGCGGCGGGAAGGTTGAGGGCCGGCAGAATGAGGAGGGTGCCCGTGATGTCGCGGGCTTCAAGATTCTGGATCATCCGGGTGAGCACGACCTGGCCCTCGTATTCATCGCCGTGGTTGCCAGCGCTCAGCATCAGCTTCGGTCCATCGCCATTGCGGATCACGGCGATGGGAACGGGCAGGACGCCGTAAGCGCTGCGGGTCACCGAGTGGGGAACTTTGAGCCAGCCGACCTGCTTGCCATCCTGATCGAAGTCGACGGTGGGCGTAATCTGAGTCATGGCGGTCCGGTGGGTTGGGAGGTCGGCCTGAAGGAAGACGGCAGCGGAGCGGACACCACGGGGCGCCCGCTCCACCTGCTGTTCAGCCGAGGTCGGCGAGGACCTCGTCGGGATGATCGGCTGGTTTTACCGTCTCGTAGACCTTCGCGATCTTGCCATCTCCATCGATGATGTAACTGATACGCGATGCGTTAGTCGACGTGTCGGGTGACGCGCCGTAGGCGACGCTGACACTCTTGTCGGTATCACAGAGCAGATCGTAGGGGAAGTCAAACTTCTCCTTGAACGCCTTGTTTTTCTCGAGAGAATCGCAGCTGATCCCAAGGATGACTGTATTACGACTGTTGAACTCTTGGATTCGATCACGGAATCCGTTGCCTTCAATCGTTCAGCCAGGTGTGTCGGCTTTCGGATACCACCACATCACGACCGACTTGCCCCGGTACTGATCCAGCGTGACGACTTCGCCATCCTGGTTCTGCACGGAGAAAGCGGGCGCCGTGTCTCCTACGTTGAGCAAGGGCATGAAATCACTCTCCTTTTGAAGGTGACGATAGTAAGCCCGATCACGGACAGCGACAACCAGGACTCACACCGAGGATTGACGCCCATGATGAAGATCGGCCTGAGCATCCCCCATGAACCGAGTCTGGCACTGACTCTGATGAAACAGTGTGGCGTGGAACACGCCGTCAGCCACCAGTCGCTGCAACCGATCGACGGCGCATCCGACGACGAGCAGCCCTGGACGCTGACCTCACTGGCGAAACGGAAGCAGGCCTACGAGGACCTCGGTTTCGAACTGGCCGTCATCGAAGGGCGGCCAGCGATGGAGAAGATCAAACTGGCGTTGCCCGGACGTGACGCGGAGATCGATGTTGTGTGTCAGATGCTGACCAACATGGGCAAACTCGGCATCCCGGTGTGGTGCAGCATGTGGATGCCGATCCTCGGTGTGATGCGCACATCGAGGGCTCTACCGACGCGAGCCGGTGCGACGGTGAGCGGCTTCGATCTGTCCCAGGTGGAAGAGGGACTGACCGAACACGGCGTGGTCAGCGAGGAAGAGCAATGGGAGAATCTGCAATACTGCCTCGAACACACGGTGCCAGTGGCGGAAGAGGCGGGTGTGAAGATGGCCATGCATCCCGATGATCCGCCCTTGTCGCCGATCCGCGGAGTGGCGCGAATCATGAGCAGTCTCGACAACTATCAGTGCATGCTCGACATGGTGCCGAGTCCGATGAATGGCATCGCTCTGTGTCAGGGGAACTTCGGGCTCATGACCGATGATCTTCCGGCGGCGATCCGGCACTTCGGTGGCCAGGGGAAGATTCACTTCGTCCACCTGCGCGATGTCCGTGGGAAACCGGACAACTTTCAGGAGGCTTTCCATGATGACGGCCAGCACGATCTGGCCGAGTGTCTGCGCGCCTACCGGGATGTCGGTTTCGACGGCGTCTGTCGTCCTGATCACTATCCGCGTATGGGCGACGAGTCCTTCGACGATGATCTGCGCCTGGCTCGGCTCTTCGCCGTGGGCTACATCAAGGGGTTGCACCAGGCCGTATACAGCGAACCGACTGCAGCGGTTTCATGAGGTGGTCGTGAGTCGCTCGAGTCAGATCTACCGGAAGGCCGCTCATGGCTGAGGGGCAGGATCGACTGTTCAGCGTTTCGCAGGGGGAGTTCACCCTCGACCGCTATCCATGCCTGGCGCGCGAGACGCTGCGTGCATGGGATGCGGCAGATGAGTATCTGCTGTATCACTTGGCGGAGTTGGGTATGGGCGGTGGATCGGTGCTGGTGGTAAACGATGGGTTCGGTGCGCTGACGGTGGCACTCGCTGGGGCGAGGAGCGCACAGTGGGTTGTCCAGACGCAGTCGGACTCGTGGATCTCACATTCGGGCACGCGGGCAAATCTCGAAGGGAACGTGGTTTCCACGGGTGGCGTGTCGATGCTAGACAATCTGCAGACACCGGCGCCCTTCGATGTGCTGCTGTTCAAGGTGCCGAAGAGCCTGGCTCAGCTTGAAGACCAGCTGTATCGATTGCGCCCGCATCTAAGAGCCGACACGGTGATCGTGGGTGCGGGTATGGTGAAGCAGATCCACACGTCGACGCTCAAGCTCTGTGAGAGACTCATCGGTCCGACGCGCACGTCGCTGGCGCGGCGAAAGGCTCGACTCATTCACTGTGACCTCGACGCGACTCTCGAGCCAGATGCCCATCCCTATCCAACCCGTTACACCCTCGAGGACACGAATCTGGAGCTGTCGAATCACGCAGCGCTGTTCTCGCGCGAGCAACTCGACATAGGCACACGATTCCTGCTGGAGCATCTGCCACGCTCGCCGCAGGCCCGCTGCATCGTCGATCTGGGGTGTGGCAACGGCGTGTTGGGCATCGCCGCCGGGCATCATCACCGCGAGGCGTCGCTGGTCTTCACCGATGAGTCTGCCATGGCCATCGCCTCGACACGCGAGAACGTAGAAGCGGCCTTCGGTGGCGAGCGAGACGTCACCTTCCATTGGACGGATGGTCTCGATGGCGTGGAGCCCGGCTCAGCCGATCTGATCCTGTGCAATCCACCCTTCCATCAGCAACAGATCGTGGGAGATGCTGTGTCGTGGCGGATGTTTCAACAGGCGCGCAAGGTGCTGCGGCCGGGTGGGTCGCTGTGGGTCGTGGGCAACCGTCATCTGGGCTATCACACGAAGCTGCGACGGCTGTTCGGAAACGGGGAGGTCATTGCCAGCAATCCGAAGTTCGTCATCTTGAGGGCGACGAAGACCGCCACCTGAAGACAAGACCCGCCACCCGCTGCGCAAGTGCTACGTTGGGTCATCCTCTGATGCATGGCGCGCCCAACTACGACGCACGGCGAAATGCAGTGCCACGACTTCGGTAAACTCAGCCAGCATCAGTGCACCGACGGCGACAAAGATGCCTGGCAACCGACCGTGGTTCACGCAGCCGGATCTGGCCGGCGGGGGGCCTTCATGGACATGGGCACCCATGCGGTTCATCGCCTGATCAGTGTGCTAGGCCCCGTGGAAAAGGTGATGGTCACGATCGGAAATGCGGCAGGCATTTATCCCGATGTGGACGACCACGGTATCGCCTGATTGCGATTCGCCAATGGCGCACTCGGCACAGTGGAAGCGTCGTGGGTGCAGACGGGCGGCATGAGTGGCTTCGAGATCACCGGCAGCGAGGGCACGATCTTCGAGCATCCCGATAAGGGCATGCTGGTGACCGCCCCGGTCAGGACGCAGCCGAGGTCGCCCCCGGCGAAGCACGACCGACGACGGTGGATCGACTCGTGGCGGCGATTCGGGGTGAGTTGAGCAGGGAAGAGCTGGCGGCGGATCTGCAGTGTGCGGTGAATGCCGTGGCGGTGATGGACGCGTGTTACGCGTCGGACAAGTCTGGGGCGTGGGAAAACGTAGTTGGCGTCTAACGCCGGACGAGTACTGAGATACGGGGTCTGACGTCTGTGGCTGGGATAGGGCTGGGCGTACCTCCTTCGTGCCGCTATTTCGAAGCAGAGGCCTGGGCCATCTCCCTGCGAGCCCAATCCAAGTTGTTCTGAGCCCGTTCGAAATCTGGTGCTATCGCGAGCGCTCTCTCACAATCTGTCACTCGCAGAATCTGTGCCGCTCGTCTCTGTCTGATAGTCTCAGCAGGATCGAGTCGGGTGGGTGACGATGGTGTGTCATCCCCTAGCATTCCGTCGAGCTTGCCCACCCGGAGCAAGCAGGCCGCCTCGGAGCAGCATATCGAGAAGCGACGGTCGGGTCCTACCCATCTCCTCAACAGAAAAAGCCGGCGTCGGGTGATCTCCCGGCGCCGGCTTTCTTGATATGATGCAATTCGGCTACGGACGCTAACGACGCCCGAGTGATCTTCGCCCTATTCCTCGGCCGTGATCTCGTCGTAGAACTTGACGATGTCGCCGCGATCCTTGGATGCGTTGAAGGCCATGCCGGAGCGCGGATGCTCGTTGAGCAAACCCGTCATCATGTAGGGGTAGTCGAATCCCCACATCAGCTTCTCTCGCATGGGCTCGATGTGTTCCTGAATGCAGTCGAGGACCGGCCGCAGGTGGTACTTGGGATTGTGTAGGAAGCCGAGCAGCAGTTCCATCTGACAGTTGCCGGCGCCGCGACCGAGGCCGGCGAAGCTGGCATCGAGGTAGTTGGCGCCCTTGATGATGGCCTGGATCGTGTTGGCGAAGGCGAGTTGGCGATTGTTGTGGCAGTGGATGCCCACTTCCTTGCCCGAGTCCTTCAGGGCGACCAGATGCTTCTCAACGAGGGCTTCGACCTGCTCGGAGTAGAGGGAGCCGAAGCTGTCGACGACATAGATTGCATCGACGGGCGTCTCGCTCAGCATTTCAAGGGCCTCGTCGAGTTCGCGCTCTGGAATCGTCGACCCGGCCATGATGTTGCAGCACGTCTCGTAACCCTTGTCATGCGCGTCCTGCACCATCTTTATGGCCAGCGGGATCTGATGGATGTAGCAGGCGACACGAATCATGTCGAGGACACTCTGGTCTCTAGGCAGAATGTCGGTTTCGTAGTCGCTCTTCTCGGCATCGGACATGGCCGAGAGTTTCAGCGGCGTGTCGTTGTCACCGACGATGCGACGCATGTCCTCTTCGCGACAGTGCCGCCAGGGCCCGAACTCGCTGGTCGGAAACTGAGACCGCGAGTTGATGTAACCGATTTCCATGTAGTCGATGCCTGCGGCGACACATGCAGCGTAGACGCCCTTGACGACCTTGTCATCAAAGTGCGAGTCGTTCATCAGACCACCATCACGGATGGTTGCGTCGAGGACCTTGATCTCCTCGCGATAGGACAGCCAGCGTTCGGTGGCGGTATCGTGCTCTGACCCAGTCATCTTCTGCTCTCGTTGATCAACGGCGGGGAGAACTACGCGGACAATCATTCTAAACTCGGCTTCCCCGGCGCATGGCGCCACCCTCAGGTCGATCGGGCTCCAGCGAGGGAGAACGATGGTCGGCAATCTGTGAAACGGTCCTGCCAAGGACGGGTGGGCGCCCGAAGGCTCAATGTCTGGATATGCGACCTTCCTGATAACCAGATATCGACGGGTGATCCGGGTTGGCGCACGCACAGCATCGTACTCGCCCACAGAAGCCGATCGATCCCGAAGAAGCTGGCTTTCGAATCTCGACAGGCGACGGCCAGCCTTGTCTCAGACACCACCCA
The DNA here is from genome assembly GCA_002712305.1 of Gemmatimonadota bacterium. GTDB lineage: Bacteria > Latescibacterota > UBA2968 > UBA8231 > UBA8231 > UBA12574. The sequence goes on from PATE01000133.1 coordinate 31,031, forward strand.
ACGGTGTGGAGGCGTACGTGTCATACTCGACGATGATCTCCACGTCCTCGAGTACGAGCGAGGATTTCAAGTCGGCGGGACGTTCTCGCAGCGTCACCTCAAGCACATTGTGGCCGCAGGCCGGTGGATGACCCACCAGGTCGATCTCCACCCACTGACCGGCATACGGATCGATCTCTCGCATGGGTGACCGCTGCAGGGGAGCACCGGCCAGGGACTGACCATTCAGAGACAGGTCGATCCGGTCGGCGGCCACCAGATCGGTAAGGGCCAGACGGAGGGTGACCTGTGTAGCCGAGGGCTCGTTGGCCGTGTCATCGGCGATGGAAAAGGTGATCTTCTTCGTGACGCCCACGTCACTGGCCGGGTCGAAGGCCAGCGGGAGCTGGGCGGGATAGTCGTGATCACCGGTGTCCTCGACTTCACGCCGCAGGAAGTAGTGGCGATCACGGCGCTCGAGTTGCTCGCGGTCGGACAGTTCCATCAGAACCGACCGCTGCTCGGACCCGAGCGGCCAGCGCATGAACCAGGAGTACAGCCCGTCCACACCCATTCGCCAGGCGTTGGCTGCAGCGGCACGATACATGGCGGGCGTCGCATAGGTCCTGTTGGCGCGGTGTCGGTTCTCCTCGGTGTAGTGACAGTGGAGAAATGCATACACCGAAATATCCGTCTCGGCCGTTGCAGTGACGAGCCAATCGATGGGCATGTTCGCATCGAGGGTCATGTAGACATACACGAGGGGGACGAGATAGTCGACGAGCCCCTCCTCGATCCAGGTGTCGACGTCCAGGCCCGCCGCCTGATTCAATTCTCGGGTCGGATACACACGAGCGCCGATGACGGCAGGTGACCCGGCGCGCTCCTTCGACATGGCCCGCACTCGCCGCATGAAGTCCGTCATCATGGGTGCCTGCTGCTGCAGTTCGTCTTCGGGCACCCACCAGTCGGTGCCCCCGGGCGCTGCGGCGAAGTCGAGTTCGATGCCTTCGGTGGGATAGTCGAGGGCCAGTTCACGCAGCACGGCGAACTGGTGGTCTCTGACAGCCTCATCCGTCATGCCGGGGCCACCATCGCGCTGTGCCGCCTTTTCACCGGCACCGGGAAAGGCACCCATGCGCTGAGAGGCGATGAATTCCATGCCCTTTTCATGGGCCCGGTCGATGAGCACGGTCAGGGGATCGAGCCCACCGTCGATGAGGCTCTGCATGTTGTGCCATACCCGCCAGTAGGCGGCCTGGATCAGATCTTCGCCTTCACCAAATCGTTTGCCTACACGCGACGGATAGAACAACCCATCGTCTCGCGACACGCCATAGACGAAGGTGTCCACGCCCGTGCTGGCCACTTCATCGACCGGTCCCCAGGCATCTTCCAGACGCATGGGGGGTTCGTGCACGAAGAGGTAGTAGTGGCGGGCATCATTGAAGTAGATCGATCGTGCACGTTTCATGCGTTGCCTGCGGCTTCATCGAGGGTTTGGGGACGACCACTCTGATCTCCGCCGAGCCAGCGGTAGTCGACTGGATGCAGTGACAGCGACCGGTCTTCCAGCGGCAGGGACAGGGGCACACTGCCTCGAAGGGCGGAGTGTTTGGCGGCGATGGCGACCTCAAGGGACTGGCGCAGGTCCCGACCGGAGATGAATAGCTCGTTCTCGTGCTCGACGCCGCGTTCCACCACCGAGATGAAGGACTGGATCGACGTGCCCAGATAGGTGAACTGGGGATACTCGGCCGGTGCGTAGTTGGGATCGATCTCGATCCTCTGTCCGTTGTCATCGAGACCTGTAAAGATCTGCGGATCTCCCCAGTCCCAACGCACCAGCGCGTCCTGAGTCCATACGTCGACACCGCGATGGGGCGTGTCCCGGGGAAACACGGGGCAGACGAGGCCGTTGCTCAAGCGGAATTGGCCGTTGATCTGCAGGCCCTCATCGCTTTCCTGCTGCAGGGCTTCGGCCGGTTCACCCCAGGCGATCACCTCGGTCACCTCGGCGCCGGTCAGCCGTCGCAGAACCGCAATGTGCTGGCAGCCACCGCCGGAAATCTCGCCGCCATAGCGGTGCACGCTGGCGCCGATGATCTCGCCAAACTCGCCCGCCTGTAGGCGGTTCGCCGCCTGCTGAACTGAGGTCATGGCGCGCTGCAAATTGCCCCCACCGAATACGATCCCTGCTTCGGCACAGGCGTCGACCATCTCGTCCACGTCCGCCAGTACGGCACCGATCGGCTTGTCCGTCGACACGCCGCGCACACCGGCTTCCACGGCGGCGAGCACGGCATCGTGGATGTATTTGCCGGGCAGCACCACAGCGACCACGTCGGGCGTCACGTGGGCGAGCATCTCTCGTGCATCAGCAAACAGCGCATTGATGCCAAAACGTTCTCCCACTACTCGGCGGCGTTCGGGGTTGTGCTCGGCGATAGCAACGAGTTCGGTACCGGGTAACGTGTTGTAGACATCGACATACTGCTGGCCCATTCGGCCGCAACCGATGATGCCGACAGACAGAGGCATGAGGAGATCTCCCACAAGGGTGATGAAGTTCAGGGTGGCGAAAGGTAGGCTGGCAGCGGCGGCGCGGCGACCTGGCGCGGTGACCTGTCGTGATGACGTGCTGGGGGCGACTTGCTCGGAGCCAAGCGATTCCGCTGCTTGATGACGCCCATGACCCTCAGGAGGAATCATGCAACGCGCCAGCGAACAAACCATCGCCGCCCTCGGCAACTTCGACACACCGACGGTCTTCAATGCTCTGGTCGAGAAGGACGGACTGCCGAACGAGCAGTACACGGATCAGACGATCCGGTGCCTGCTGCCCGAACTGGGTTCCTTCGTCGGCTACGTCATGACGGCTGAAGTCACGACCAACGACCCGGATACACCGGCAATTCCGTGGGTCGAATACTACGAGATGCTCGAGGCTGCAGAAGGTCCTCTGGTGGCGCTCATGCGCGACGTCGATTCACGTCCGGGTCGCGGGGCCAGTTTCGGCGATGGGATGGCGGCGCTGCACAAACGACTCGGTGTCGTAGGTGCCATCGTCGAGGGTACCGTGCGTGACGTGGACGGGATCCGTCGCGTCGGTCTGCCGATCTATGCTCACGGAAGGGTGCCAGGCCACGGTGTTTTCCACCTGACCCGCTACAACGAACCGATTACGGTGGGGCAGCTGCGCTTTCAGCCTGGAGATCTGGTGCTGGCCGATGGCGATGGTTGTGTGCGCGTGCGCGTCGAGGACGCTGACCAGATCGTGGAGATCGCCGGACAGATCCGCGAGCGCGAGGCCGAGATTCATGGCAACTATGCAGATCCAGGATATACGGTCGCCCAGATGAGGGGTTAGTCGATCGCTTCGCACAGCTGCGCAGCGTGCAGCCTATGTCGACGCTCTACGCGATCCTCCTTCTGTTCGTGGCCCTCGGCGCCGCAGGTGGTGGGATGTGGCTCATGTACCAGATCGACCGCCTCGACCCCTCCAAGCCCTTGGCCGGCCAGGACAGAACGGCGTGATGAACTGCTGGGAGAGCTGATGTTTCAGACCCACGCCAGCTACTCACTATGCGGCCTTGGGTCGAAGGGCACTGATCAACTGGCGGCGATGGTGGATACACCTGAAAGCAGGGCGGCGGGTCTGTTTGGGGCCAAGATCACCGGTGGTGGTTCCGGTGGAACTGTCGCCATCCTCGGCCAGCCATCGGCGGCAGAACACGTCGAGCAGATCTCCCAAGACTACTGCCAGCAACACGGACACGATCCGTTCATCTTCACCGGATCCAGCCCGGGGGCGGCGCAGTTTGGCGTCGTGCGCCTCGAACCCACTCACGAATAGCGATCCGACCACAACGAGCAGGAGGTCGTTCTCATTCGAATTCTCGTCACCGGCGGTGCAGGCTTCATCGGTTCCCACTGCTGCAAGTATCTCAGCCAGCAGGGACACGAGCCGATCGTGCTCGACAATCTATCCATGGGGCACGAGACGGCCGTGCGCTGGGGGCCCCTGGCCAAGGTCGATCTGCGAGATCGAGGTCACGTATTCAGCGTCTTCGACGAGCATCGACCCGAAGCAGTGATCCACTTTGCCGCCTGCTCCTTCGTCGGCGAATCGATGGAAGATCCCGGCAAGTATTTCGCCAACAACACGGTGGGCAGTCAGCATCTGCTCGATGCGCTGGTGAAGTTTGAGGTAAAGGATGTCGTCTTCTCTTCCACGTGTGCCACCTACGGTGAACCCGAGTCGATGCCGATCGGCGAAGACACGCCGCAGCGGCCGGTGAACCCCTATGGCTGTTCGAAGCTGATGGTGGAGCAGATGCTCGAGTGGTATGGGAAGGTGCACGGCGTACGCTGGGCGGCGCTGCGGTATTTCAACGTGGCCGGGTCAGATCCCGAAGCCGAGATCGGCGAAGACCACGACCCGGAGACGCACCTGATCCCGCTGGCGATCTGGGCAGCGCAGGGAAAACGCGACCGACTGTCCGTCTTCGGCACGGACTATCCGACGCCTGATGGCACGGCGATCCGCGACTACATCCACGTGTGGGATCTGGTGGACGCGCACCTGCTGGCCCTCGAATACCTGCGAGCCGGCAAGGGTTCGCTGCAGGCCAATCTCGGCACGGGCAAAGGACACAGTGTGCGTGAAGTCATCGACACTGTCGGTTCCATCACGGGGATGGAAGTGCCCTATGTCGAAACGGATCGACGGGCCGGTGATCCTCCCGAGTTAGTCGCTGACGCGCGTCGTGCGGTGAGGAAACTTCAGTGGACGCCCAAGGTCTCCGATCTGCCAACCATGGTGGAGCACGCCTGGTCCTGGTTCAAGAAATAGGTTCGCATGCGACGGCTGGCCCCTCTCGTGACGTTGGCTGTCATCCTGCACCCTATTCACGCCGAGGCGACTGACCTGCAGACCGTCAAGGAAAGAACCGTCGACCTGCTTTCAGGTGGCAGAGGCGATGGTGCCCACCGCTCACGTGCTCAGGCCCATCTCGATGATCGCGTGCAGCGCATTGTCGAAGCCGATCGCGAGCCCCTCATCTGGGAAGATCCGGCGGAGGGGGGGTTCAACCTGCGTCTCGATCGCCACCTGGCGAAGGTGAGAACCCTCGCCGAAGGGTGGGCCAGCGCCGGCCGGTATCACGGTGACGAAGGGTGCTGAACCGAGCGACGATCGATCTGGCGAATGCACTCGATCACTATCACGCCGACTCACCGCGACCCGGTGCCTGGTACTACTGGCTGATTCTGATCCCCGACAAACTGGGTGCCATCGGTCTGTTGTTGGGGGATGCCCTCGACCCCGCTGTGCGCGCACGTCTGGAAGCGAGCCTGATCCATCAGCTGAAATTGATGAGGTTGTCCGGGGCGAATGCAGCGTGGGAGGCTCGCAATCACGCCTATCTCGCCCTCCTTCAAGGAGACTCCCAACGGCTGGCGCGAGCGGCCGACCGTATCTTCGGCACCGTTCGATACAGTTCAGACGGCGGTGTGCGTGAGGACTTCAGCTACCTCTTTCACGTCGCCACCTGTGCGACTACGCCGTGGGTCGGCATGAATTCGGCGAAGTTGTCGAAGTAGGCCGCGTCGGCCCATACATCTTCGAGTTCGCCATCGATATCGGGGGCCGCCGTCACTCGCGGCGGGTGCAGCATATCGGGGGTGTTCAGGCCATTCCCCCGAACCGGCTCAGAACACAGTGTGAACACTCGTACGCACTGGCAGGGGCGGTACAATCTCGTTGCGAGCTAACTCGTTGTTATGGAAAGAGTTGGGGGAGTGGCCATTCTCTGTTCGGGGCGAATGGTCGACATCTGGTCATAAGAGCATCAGGTGCGCCAGTAGGTGGACTCGGCAGGCGCCTCGTACGCGATGTTCAGATGGGGGGTGTCCAATTGTTGGTCGCCCTGGAACCGACTGTCCAAACCTGACGCGGTGAGACCCGTCGTCAGCAGGGTGCGCTCTACCGGATAGGTCGCACGACCGGTGAGGAACATCTGCTCCATGTTGTTCACCAGGGGGCTGAAGAAGCTGGCCATACTCTTGGTCGGGGGGGCAGCCAGATACATGTTCGTCGACAGCGGTTCATCGGTGTCGCGCAACTGCGCGGCAAAGTTGAAGTCGCCCACCAGACCGTTGCCGGCAATGACCGTACAGAGCAGCCCATCGAGGTGCTGATACTGATAAGCCCACGGATTGGTCATCAGTCCGCGCATGGCATCGATGGTGGGAAAGATGTCGTTGAATCCGGGGCGACCTGGGTTCAGGTTGTGACTGCGGCACAGGCAGGCATTGAACAATTCGTGCGACCACTGCCGATCGTGGTGAGCCTGCCAGAATTCCTCGCCCCGATATGCCTTGATCCACCTGACGCCGACCTCACCGCCTGCGCGTCGTTCGACCATGGCCTGCACCGTCTCGTAGGCGTGAAAGTCACCGCCATCAATCCAGCTGCTGTTCACACACATGGCCTCGTCGACGTTGGCACCCAGTGGCATGTCGATGGACGGGGTGCGCCATGTGACCGGCAGGGATGACCCGGCCATGAAGGGAAAGTCGAGTTCGCGAGACGTGTCCACCATCTGACGCGCCCACGCCCAGTTCCAGGACAGGTGTTTGTCATTAAAGACCGGCACACTACGACCGGAGGTGCGGAACACGGTGGCCATCTGTTGGAAGAATTCATAACGCGGCCACAAGACCTGGTCCTTCTCGTTGGACTCGTACTCGCCGTGTTCGGCGATCAGCAGTACGCCGTCGACGGCCAGGTCGTTTCCACCAAGGGTGAGGGCGTCTCCAATGGTGGGGTAGATCGTGAGGCCCTCGTGGCGCGCTTCGCGTTCGTGGCTCAGATCATCTTCGCCTACCTGATCGACATACAACGACACCACGTCGATGTCAGGACGGTGATGGCGCCCATTCCATCCGTACCCCTCGAGAAAACGGTCGACGATGTGCTGCGCATGAGAATGGGTGCGGTAGATCGATACGAGGGCGGCGAGTTTCTTTCGAGCCATCAGGCGTGTCGTTCCCCATCGCGGTATTCGTGAACGCCATCGTTGGTCATGTTCACCAGAAGCCGCGCGTCGGCGCGTCCATGCTGACGAAACAGATCCAGCATCATATCGATTTCGCCATCCCAGGGGAAGCCGAACACCACGTCAAATTCGTTCAGGTCGTGACCCAACTCGTCATACCCCGATGCACCTTCGCCGATCGTGCCCATGCGACCGTCGCCGCCGTCGGGTTTCCAGCGATAGGAAGCGGGAAGGAAACTGCCGGCGGCGAAGAGGGCCTTGGATTCATTGCGCAAAGCCAACTCGCGGGCCACGTCCACCAGATCGGCATCCAATTCGATGCCGTAGGCTTCATAGCCGAGCAGATCGGCCATGATCGTGATGACCCCCGTCGCCGACCCCCACTCGAGGAAACGTACGTCAGGCGCCCGCCTGGCTACCAGCGCCTGCAACACCACACGATAGTTGGCCGGCAGAAAGGGGTGCCACTGCTTGCTGCGCACGTCTTCATCGAAGCGCGCAGCCAATTCGGCGCCCTCGTCACACAGGTCTGCTAGTCGCCCTTCAAGGGCTTGATCCAGATCTCTCATTCCACATCCACTTCGGCGACGCGCACGATGCGGTCGACGCCGTAGGGATAGCCGGTTGCGTCTACGCAGAGCAAGCCGTTGGCGTGGGTGAAGGTCAGTTCCTCCTCGTTGTCGATCCAACGGACGCCCGTCACGGATCGATCGAGCCCACGAAAAGCGCGGGGCCCGGCCCCTCCGGCACCGACGGTCACGTGGGCGTCGCCGCCCACCGACAGATGGTGGATAAACAGATAGAGCTTGCCCTCTGACTTGAGGGCAAAGTCGGCGGCCGTGCAGCTCTGTTTGAGCTGCACATACTCCTGCATCGGAATCTTGCGCAGATGCTGTACCCACTCGCCCTGCCCGAGTTGAGCGTAGAGTCCCCAGTGGATGAACATGCCGTAGCCGAGACGCTCGAAACGTGCGACGCGTGGGGCAGGTACGGGAATCGCCATATTCACTCTCTTCTGATCCTGCGGACGCAACGGGGCAGTGGGTGGGTGTTCAAGGGGAAAGAAACGCGGTTCGAACGATTCCTGCGAGTGGCGGGTGCCCCGGCCCTCCACGCATTGAGTCATTTCCAGTGTCCACCTGATGAACGACCTTACCACAACGACCGACGATTCTGCCTACCACACACCATGCGTCAAGCCACGGATTGACTGTCTTGAACAAATTGACCGACGAACTGCGTGCCGCCCTGTCCACGCCGATCCCCTCTCTGCGAACGCCCTTTACCGCCGACGGTGATGTCGACTGGGATGGTGTGCGCTCGCAGGTCGACTTCGTCATCGCCGGTGGCGCACAGACGATCATGATCACATGGGGCGACTCGCTGCATTCGGTGCTCACCGACGACGAGGTGGCGCAACTTGCACGCACCGTGGTCGAGCACAGCGCCGGGCGTGCCAAGGTCATCGCCGCCGACAACATCTGGGCAACCCCCAAGGCGGTGGCGTATGCAGAATACTGTGCGCAGATCGGTGCCGACCTGCTCATGCTCCTGCCGCCGAACTGGGCTGGGTCGACGACGACGGAATCCCTCGTGACACATTTCGAGGCGGCCGGTGTTCATCTGCCGACGATGCTGGTGACGGCCTTCTTCAATCAGGGTGGTGGGACTTCCGTGCCGGCCAGCATGGAGGTGATTGAGGCGCTCCACGATCGGGTGGACAGTGTGGTCGCCATCAAAGACGACATCCTCGGAGCCCTGGGCGTGCAGATCTGCTCAACGGTGCGGCCCAAGTGGGTCGTCGTCTCCGGCGGTCTGATGCAGAATCACACCTTCCAGGTCCCATGGGGTGTCGATGGATACCTGTCGATGTTCATGAGTTTCAAGCCCGAGATTTCCTGGCAGTATTTTGAGGCCATTCAGAAGGGTGACTACGAGTCGGCCTGGGAAACGATGCGAACCTACGAAGCGCCCTTACGGCACTATATGGGCACCGTCCGCGGTGGTTTCAATGCCATGGTGCATGGAATCAGTGAACTCTATGGAATCAGTGGTCGTCACCTGCGGGCACCGTATCACACGCTCACCGATGACCAGATGGACGAACTGTCCGGGGTTCTGCAAGGGCTGAACCTGCTATGAATGCGTTGTCGTGGGGCCTTGTGTTCGCGAGCTTAGGATGAGACGCCCACTTCTCGAGGAATCCATGCGTAGAATCGTCCGACGTGTCCTGCTCGTGCTCGCCGCTTTGGCCACGCTGCCTGCGTCGGCACAGCCACAGCTGAAGATCCTCGGCTATTTCCAGAACACCTTTTCACATCAGACGCAACTGAAGACCTAGTTCGATGAGGAGTCCGAGCGAAACTCCTTCAGCGTGCAGCAACAGAATCTGTTCCTGCAGAAGGACATCGACCGCAGGTGGCGGGCCTTCGTGAACTTCGAGTTCGTCAACACATTGATCGAACCCGAGCGCATGGACAACCTCTTCAATTTCGGCTTTTCTTCTACAGGTGCCCGGGTGCGGTTGACGGCGGGGTTGCCCACGGCGTACAACATCATGCAGCGACACGGGGGTGAGATTCGTCTCGATAGCGACCTCGGGCGAGGAACTCGCGTTCGATTGGAACTCCCAGCCTTCTGACCGACCCTGCTCTATGAATCCCTGGACCTCGGGCGGCATCCAATAGAGGTTCCTATCTATGTTCCCACGTTTCGAGGACTCGGACATGCAGGATCTCCGTCGCTACATCCACGACAAGCTGCGCAGCCGCAATACCTATATCGTCGCCATGATTGTGGGCACGTGCATCAACGGATACGGGCACTTTCTCGTACTCACTCTGCGTGGCGAGGAGATTCGCCACGCGACCCATTGAGCGACGCTCCTGGTTTCCCGACCACAAACCCGATCCCGTCTTTCGAGCCACTTATGAGGGTGACATCTGCGATTGGGGTTCTCAGACGGCGATCTTTTTCGAAGAGCACGGTGTGAGCAGGGCGCAGGACGTACTGGGTGACGACACGTGGACGAAGGTGATGGCCGCCGATCGCACCCACGACGAACCCCTCACCGTTCGTTTTGCGCCGACACGCCTCAACTACAGCGTCGCCACGTCTCCGGCACCCAATGGCGATAGCAACATCTACATGACCCGGCAGCCCGAGCCGGTCACCGTCTGATCGGATCTCGGTATGACCACGCTGGCAGCTGAAACGAAGGCGCGCCGACTCAGTGAGGCGGAGCGACAAGGATTTGAAGAGCGGGGATTCATCAAACCCCTGCCTTTGTTTGGCGACGATGCCGCGGATCATCTGCAGGCACGATTCGACGAGCTGCTGGCGAAGTTACCCGACGGCATCGACATCAACCGGGTCAACTGTTGGCACAAGGCCAATCGCTGGGTCTACGATCTGTGTTGCACGCCGGCCGTCCTCAACTACGTCGAAGACTTGCTGGGACCGGAGTTCTACCTGTGGGGTTGTCACTTCTTCTGCAAGTTGCCCGGGGGGTCGAGTGAGGTTCCCTGGCACCAGGATGCCCAGTACTGGCCACTGACACCGCACGAGACGGTGACCGTATGGCTCGCGCTCCATGACACCGACGACAGCAATGGGGCGATGCGTGTCGTGGCCGGCAGCCATCGAGTCGGTCTTGTTGACCACGGGTCGGTGGAGGGAGAGCAGTTCGTCCTGAATCAGGCGATCGATGAGTCGGCTTTTGCCCCCGAGGATGTGGTGACCATCGACCTGCAGGCCGGGCAGATGTCGCTGCACGACGACCGTCTGATCCACGGTTCAGGTCCCAGCACATCGGGCCGCCGACGTGTGGGGCTCACGATGCGATTCTCTCCGAATCGCGTGAAGTGTGATCTGGGTGTGTGGCCGAACTTCGAGGCCTATCCCATGCGTGGTGCCGATCCCGAGCCCCTGAACCCTATCGGCGAAATCCCGCAAGGCGACGACTGCCCCACGAGCATGTTCCAGCTGTCGTCCGAATTCTCCTGATTTCGTACACTCCTGCCTGATTTTCGTCCCTCGCCATCGGTGTCCACGCCCTGTTTCGTGGACCGCTGCTCGGAGACCGTCAAGCATGTGTCGAAATATCCGGACCCTCTTCAACTTCGAGCCCCCTGCGACTGAAGACGAAATGCAGGCGGCGGCGCTGCAGTATGTGCGCAAGGTCAGTGGATTTCGCTAGCCTTCGCAGGCCAATCAGCAAGCCTTCGATCGTGCTGTGGAAGAGGTGCCACAGCCACGGCTCGACTCTTTGACGGCCTGGTCACCAGCGCACCTCAGCGTGATCTTGAGATCGAGGCCGCCAAAGCAAAGGCCCGTTACCAACAGCGCGTCTCTGCCAGCAGGTAGCTCCTCGTGGCACGATCACGGCGACCGCATCTGAGGATGTCGGGGTCGGACCCGTTCATCCTTTGACCACCGACGTGTGGCTGGCTATCCTCTCCACGCTCTCACCACCGAGACGCCACCCACGCAATCTGAGGACGCACGATGCACAATCCCTCCATGTCCGCCGACCAGGTGAAGCAGTTCACGGAGGAAGGCTGGGTGATGGTGCCCGATGTCTATACAGACGCCGATCTACAGCCTGTCCGCGACGAGATCACGGGGGTCATCGACGAGACGGCGCGCCGCCTTCTTGACGAGGGCAAGGTCAAGAGTCTTCACGAAGAGGCCTCTTTCGAGACCCGTCTGACACGACTCTACGAGGAATGTGAAGAGATTCTACCGCCCATCGTCGGCAAAGCGGGAGGTGGCCACAGCGGGCCGGCCTTCTTCAACTTCATCACCCACCCATCGATCCTCGGTCATATCGAATCCCTCGTCGGCGACGAGATCGTTGGGTCCTCCGTCTATCGCATCCGTCCCAAGATGCCGAACTACGCCAAGGGAGCCGTGCCCTGGCACCAGGATTCGGGCTACTTCAATCCGCACTGCGACGACGATCTCATCGTCACCTGCTGGATCCCACTGGTCGATGCCGACCAGGACAATGGCTGTCTGCAGGTGTTGCCGCGGGCTCATCGCTCCGGCGTGACGCGTCACTACACCGGCGGGCAGGGTGGATATCTGGAGATCACGAAACAGGATCTGCCCAATCAACTCGACCCTGTGACCGTTCCCGTGCCAGCCGGTGGCGTGCTGTTTATGACCAATCTCACGCCTCATCGGTCGTCGCAGCACACGGTCGACATCGTACGCTGGGCGACGGACATTCGATATCAGGCGACGACGGTGCCGAACAACGTCGGCGAGCTTCCCGTCGAATACACCGAGGACAGGCCGATCTATGAGATTGCCTGCTATCCGCCCGAAGCGGACTTCGTCATTCAGAGTCCCGAACACCCTGAGGGTGTCGCATCCGACTGGGATCAGTTCACAGCGATCCGCCAGCGATACGAAGATGAGCGGCCTCCAGGTCCACGTCGTGGTTGGGAACCGATCCCCCAGTGACTCGATCCCTCCGTGTGTAGGGGGGTGATGGGCGCCGGCATTGCAGGTGGCGCGGGGGTCGGATGAGAGCACACATCCTGCGCCGGATCGCCCTGTTTCTCGTCGTGGTGTGGGCTGCGGCGAGTGTCAATTTCTTCGTTCCCCGGCTCGGCACCGGTCGAGACCCGATTCGCGAACAACTCGGTCAACTCATGGCCTCCGGTGGTCTTCGTCAGGAGGGCATCGAAGCGATGGTCGCCGCCTATCAGGCGAAGTTCGGCTTCGACCAACCTCTCCATGTGCAGTACTTCCACTTTCTCGGCGATATGGCGCCGGCGAAAAGACGCTATTGACCTTACCTGACTATCCACCCCTGCGGCCCTGTTTCGAGAGCGTGCAGGATCTGCTCGAAAAGCATGCCATTGGACAGCATGATCTGTCTCGATCCGCCGAAATCCTCACCAGCAAGGGTTGGCGCAGGCAGAATCGTTATTGGACCAAGGACGGGAAGCGGTTCAAGTTCGTCATCGATATTGCGACGGTCTTCCAGGATCTGGGTCCCGTACTGGTGGCGCAGCTGCAACGGGCGGGGTTCGATGCCAGCTTTCGTATGACCCAGGACTTCTACACGCGTGTCACTCAGGGGACGGCGCGGGCCTATCTCAATGGCCACGGAGGGTCCACGCGAGATCCCTACTTCACACTGTCTCTCTACCACTCACGACACATCCGGCCCACGGGTACCTTCGCCGAGTATGCGTGGCGCTGGGGGAACCCCGCCTTCGATGCCGTCATAGAACGCATGTCGCGCACGGCACCGGAAGAACCGGCTCTGCGGGCACAGTTTCGCGAGGCGATGGACATCTGGCTGGCGGAGTTGCCTTCGATTCCTCTGGTGCAGTGGCAGCACCGGATCGCCCACAACGAAACGTATTGGCGAGGATGGCCCTCAGCGGATGATCCTACATCCACTCGGCCTACTGGCATCGAACGTGGGGCCTCGTATTGCTGAGACTGCAGCCTACGAGCTAGACGTTCTGCCTACAGTGCGTGCAAAACGAGGCACGTTAGATCGTCCCCGGAGGAGCGGTCGCCGGTGAATTCGTGTACCTGGGCGGTGATGAAATCGATCAGAGCGCGGGAGGAGAGTCCCGCCAGGCAACCCTGCCGAATGATCTCGTGGACGCGTTCGAAGCCCCGCATTTTCCCTGTGACCGCCTGAGCCTCGACCAGCCCGTCCGAGAACATGACGAGTCGGTCTCCCGAGGCGAACTGTATGTCTCGAACTTCGTATTCATTGTCTTCGCGCACGGCGAGGGGGTACGCATCCAATTCGACCTCCTCGATGGCTCCAGATTCGGCACGATAGTGGCACGGATAGGGACATCCTGCATTGCTGACGCGGACGCTGCGCTTCTGGATGTCCAATTCGGCCACTGAGAGGCAGACGAAGGTGCGCAGTTCGAAGATCTTGACCAGCGCACGATTCAGGCCGGTGACGAGGCTCATGATCGAGCCCTGATGATGGACTTCGGCCTGCAGGGCGCCAGAAAAGACGACGATGGGAATCGCAGCCTGCATGGCGTGACCCGTCGCATCGGCGACACACAACCCCAATGATCCCTCGCGCAGCGAAAAGTACTGAAAGCAATCGCCCCCCACCTGCGTCGCCGGCACACAGACACCGCACATGTCATAGCCGGGCAGGTCCGGGTGTTCTTTCCGGCATGAGGCGCATCTGCATCTCGCGCGCCGTCTGCACCTCCTCCTCCAGTTCACGGGTGAGGGCAATATCTCGGCGGCGCCGGGCATACACACCGGATACACCGGCGAAGGCGAGAGCCACGATGACCAGGCCCACAAGGGCCCACTGGTCGTAAGGAGGGTGCACGTCGATGGAGACCGTCGCCGCCTCGGTGGAGTAGGTCAGATCGCGGTCAATGGCGCGCAATTCGAAGGTGTATTGTCCGAAGTCCAGTCCGTCATACTCGACGAAGTGTTCGCGTGTCGAGTGCCATGTCTCATCGTGTCCGCGCAGGCGATAGACGAACTGCATGTTCGCTGGATGGGTCTTGAAGCTGCGCGCCTCGAAATGAATGGCCAGCAAGGTGGATGGTATCGAGAGTGCCTGCACCGACCCGTGATGTTCGTCGGTCACGACATCGGTGATGCGCACCTTGGGCGGTGAAGTCACCGGTCGATATCGCGTCGCCCCACCTTCGGTGGCGATCCACACACTGCCATAGGCAGCGGTGAGAATGTCGACGACGATGTTGCTTCCTAGTCCGTCACGCTGCAGCAGTGTCTGGAAGATCTCCCCGTCGTAGTGACTCATCCCGTCTCCTGTGTGAGAGCCTTTGCCGGAAACGGGGGAATCTCCTAGGCTTTGCGCTGCTACGAGTCGCATGCTGAATCGATCTCGACGAAGGAGAGCTTTCGATGGCAGGAACACCCGAAGTACTGGTCGATAATCTCTATTTTCCCGAGGGACCCCGCTGGCGTGTGGGTGACGACGGCAAGGGCTGGCTCTGGTTCTCGGACGTTTTGGCAGGCCAGGTCAGACGCGTTGATCTCAGCGGTCATTGCGAGACGATCGCCGAGGTTCCCGAACTGCCCTCCGGACTTGGGTGGTGGCCTGATGGCACGCTCGTCGTGGTCTCCCTGGGGGATGGCAAACTGATGGCGATCGGCGACGATGGTGAGGTTCGTCCCGTTGCCGACATGAAGGCTCTCGACGGCCTGTCCTGTAACGACATGGTTCTTGGACCGGATGGACGCGGATATGTCGGCAGCTTCCAGGAACTGGATGAGGACCGTCTTCCCGGACCTGGAAACATGCCCGCCTTCAGTCACATTCACCTCGTCGAGCCCGATCCGGATCAGCCTGGCCAAGGGCGCTGCCGCACCGTGGCCGACCGCATGACCTTTCCCAACGGGCCCGTTATCACACCCGACGGCAAGACGTATCTGGTGGCCGAGACGTTTGCCAATCGCATCACCGCCTTCGACATCGAGGCCGATGGCTCGCTGAGCAATCGTCGGGTGTGGGCCGATCTCGGTGCACCAACTGATGGCATGACCTTAGACGAAGAGGGTTGCCTCTGGGTGGCAATCCCCTACTACGCCTACGGAGGGCCGGGAGGTTTCGTACGCGTGCGTGAGGGGGGCGAGCTCGTGGATCGCATCGATGCGGACGGGGTCGGTTCTTTTGCCTGCACCCTCGGGGGGCCTGAGTTGAAGAGCCTGTTTCTGTTGCAGTCCACCATTCTCGGCGTCGAACGCAGTCCGGGGGATGGCCGCATCATGGTCGCTGAAGTGGACGTACCCGGCTTGGGCACACCATGAGTGATGTGACCTTCGATCGAGAGGCGTGGAACTTCGACTGTGAACCCACGCTGACAGATTCGCAGGTTCTCGAGTTTTGCCGAGAGGGGTACATCCTGCTGCCGGGCGTGGTGGACGATGCCGTCAACGAACGCGCACGCGCCTGGCTGGAAGGAAAGATTCCCGCCGAGCCCAGTTTCGTTCCCGAGGGCATGACGGACCAGGACATGGAGCGGATTCGGGGGAGCCACGAGCCGAGCACCCTCTTCCTGGAGACGTGGTTTATCGAAGGGGTACTGTTGCAGCCTCAGTTGGCTGGCATCATGCGGTCCCTTCTCGGATCGAAGGTCGGTCTGCCCATCCTCGTCTCCCATCATGCCTCTCAGTGTCCCCTTGAAGCTCAGGGCTGGCATCATGACGCGGATCATGTCTTCGGCCCGGAGTTGAACTTCGTCGAAGTCTTCTACTTTCCGCAGGACACACCCATCGAGTTGGGACCCACGGAGATCGCACCGCGAACCCACGTGGCGCCTACACCTCGAGATATCGAAGAGGGAGGTGTCTTCGCCCACGGCTCGGCGGGCACACTGGGTATTCACCACCAGAGCATTCTCCATCGACGTGGGGTTTCCACCGCGTCAGGATTGCGTCACATGCTCAAATACAACTACTGGCGTTCTGTGCCCCCAGAAGCCGACTGGATCCGCGAGCCAGATTTCGATCTGCAAATCGCTGAATACGGTGGGCACAATCTGGCACGATACGTGGCCCACATGTTTTACTGGCTTCATGGCAGAGGCGACGACTATCGCATCATCGGCGGACAGGCGTGGCCCTGGAAATCGCCGAATCAGATCGGCAAACCCTACGGATACGAGGCGAAGAGCGGCTACCTGCCCGACTGGCGCAAAGCCAACCAAGACGGATACACCCGCGGAGGCTGAGCATGGCGCCCATCCACGACGGCATCTCCCAACCGATCGGTCACACGCCTCTGATGCGCCTGTCGGCATTGTCACCTGAGGGAGGCGCCACGATCCTCGGCAAACTCGAGTACCTCAATCCGGGGGGAGTGTGAAGGACCGCATCGCACTGAGCATGATCGAAGCGGCCGAAGCGGCGGGGAATCTGCGTGATGGTATCGCCGTTGTGGAGGCGACGAGCGGAAACACCGGGATTGGACTGGCCATGATCTGTGCCCAGAGAGGTTATCGTCTGATTCTGACGATGCCCGAAACGATGAGTTTCGAACGCCGGGCATTGGTGACCCGTTATGGCGCTGAAGTGGTCCTGACGCCAGGCGATGACGACATGGGGGGTGCCGTCGAACCCGCCGCTTCGCCCGTCCTTTCGGGCGGCAAATCTGGAACGCATGCGATCGAGGGCATCGGTGCCGGGTTTGTCCCCCCGATCCTGAATCGAGAGATCATCGACGATGTGATCACCATCGAGGATCGCGATGCCTTCGACATGACCGAAGCACTGGCGATCGCTGTGGTGAATATCCTCGGCGCCGTGGCGATGCTGCTTTTTCCCGTGATTGGCACATTTCTGTTGATGTCGCCGGAGATCTACGGTGCGTGGTGTGGTCTGGCGATCCATGCGACGCCACAGGTGATCGCCGCTGGCTTCGCCCATCCCGTCGATGGTCAGACCGCGGGTGAGGTGGCGACGATCGTCAAACTCGTTCCGCCCTTCGTCTCGGAGGGGGACGTCCCATCGCGTTGGGCGTCGGCTGCAGTGTTGTTGCTGCCGTGGTAGCTGTCATCTA
>PATE01000134.1 GCA_002712305.1 Gemmatimonadota bacterium
CCAACAACCCATCGTACGGGCCGTTCAACGCGACGTTTTGGAATTCCGTCGTTCTCTACAATCCCTTTACGGTACGTGTTCATCCAGATGGTCAGCCCCATCTGATCTCGGACCCGATCACGTTCTATCTGGCCTCCTCGGAGGGCGGATCGCTCGCTCCTGCACAGATCCTGATCGTGACAAAGTCGATCGCCACGGAGATCGCGACCCTGGCGGCGGGCAGCATCCTGGCGCTTGTGGACCTGACCGTCTGGATCGATCAACATCTTTCGGCTGCGGACGTGACGGCTTGGGCGCTGCTGCTGGCGATCGTGGGAGCTCTGGCTTGGCCTCGTCTGGCGCGATTCGGAGAGCGTCGTGTAAGGGCCTGGCTCTTGGCGTTGGTGTATATCGGCGTAGTCTACGCGACGATTCCGATTTTTCCCCAGCTCTGGCATGGTCTTCGTATACATACAGGGGATTCGATCCGTCACACCGGGTCCGTGATCATTGGCGCAATCGCCATCTGGTCCGCCTGGCGTCTGCACAAGCGAGTTCAGGGGAAGCAAGTCGGACCGTATCTGCTCTACGCAATTCTACTGGTTGCCTATATCGCCCTCTTGATCCGCTTTGGGCAGTTTCCGGCAGAGCGACTGCACCTGCTCGAATACGGATTCATGGGAGTGCTCCTGCTGCGTGCGAGGACGATCGATCGTTCCCCTCGCGTTCAAGACTTCGTGATCTGCTGGGGACTCACGGTTCTGATTGGATGCGGAGACGAAACGATCCAGTGGGTTCTGCCACAGCGTTATTTTGAACTCAAGGACGTCGGACTGAATGCCGTCTCCGGCGCCCTTGGACTTTGCCTATCACGCCTGGTCACTGGGGGACAGCAGCAATGAGAATCGACTCAGATTCGATGCGTCGCGCTCTAGAGATGGCCCTCGAGGTTGGCACGGGCCTCACGCTGGTCACGGTGACTCTGCTGTATACGCCTGTATTCAGCGACATGTTCGAAGCCAAGGGCCTGGTCGCGTCTGGACTGTGTTTGTGGCTGGCACTGATCTGGGTGCTGCGGTTCAGATCGCAGATCACATTGGTCTGGGCACCGGTGATTTACGTCCCTCTGTCCCTGTTTCTGATGCAGGCCTTGATCAGCGCCGGTTTCTCGCGCAACCCGGCTCACTCTATCGAGGATTGGCTGGGCTATTTCGCCTGGGGCACGCTCTTCGTCACCGGCGCATGTTTGGCCAGCAATCTGTCCCGCTTGAACCGGATTCTGCGCACGATTCAGTTGACCAGCCTCGTGGTAGCCGCGGTGGGCATTCTTCAATATGCCGGCCACGACCCGCTCGGTCTGCCTGCAAGACATGCGAATCTCCGTTTGGCCGTGTCGACCCTCGGCAATACGAATTTCGTCGCCCACTACCTCGACCAGATCCTGCCCCTTTCCTTCGTCCTGCTGCTGTCGGGAGCACTTCGTCCGGTGGACCGTGGACTCGCGCTGCTTTGTGTCCTGGCGGGTGGCATTCTCCTGTTCCTCACCAACAGTTTGGGCGGCTGGCTCAGCATCGCCGCAGCGGCGTTCGTCCTGGCTGCGTCTTTCGTCTCTCTGCCGCGCGTCTGGCTACGCCGTGTAGGTATTGGAATTCTGTGCGCCGGACTGCTCATTCCCGTGGCTGCGGTCATATTGCGTTCTGTCCCACTCGACGGCAACCGCTCGGCCTCGGACGCGGCTTCTGAGGCGATCTCTGTCATTCAGACCGACGTGATTCATGCATTCGAACGACCGGACTACAGCACGGCCATGCGGATTCTGATCTGGAAGGACGGCTGGCGCCTGGCGAAAGACCAGGGCTGGGTGGGGGTCGGCCCGGGAGAGTGGGGGACTGAACTGCCAGCCTACCGAACCAGCACGAGCCACAGAGACTGGCACGGCCTGATTTACGCTCGACAGAACCAGGCCTACTACGCCCATCAAGACTATCTCCAGGAATGGGGCGAGACGGGGCTACTCGGTGCCCTACTTCTCCTTTCACTGCTCGCCGCCGCAGCGACACTGTGCTGGCGTGTGGCGCACGCGGTCCCAGAGATTGAATCCGATCCACCGCTGAGGCGGGCTCTGGGTCTGGCGGGTTTGGGCGCTGTTGTGGCTGCGGGTGCCCACGCGTTGATCAGCTTCAACCTGCGAGACCCTGTGGCTATGCCCCACCTGTGGTTGATCGTCGGCCTGGCCGCCGGCATGGGATTGCCGACACGGCAGGTCGCCCGATCAACGGTGGCCCGCTACGTGACCATACTCGCCGTGGTGGGGATGACCGCCGCCGGCACGTGGTTGACCAGTCGAGCGCTGATCTCTGATTCGTATCTGGCTCGCGGGTTGAACCATGTCTACGAACACCAGGGGAATCGGGCCATTCTGGCAATGCGCCAAGCCAACCAGTGGCGCGATTACGATGCCCAGACGCAGCATTGGCTGGGCAAGGTGTCCCTTGAGATGGGACGTGTCGAGGAATCGATCGAGCCGCTGGAGCGCAGTCTGACCCTGAGCCCCTTCAGCGCCACAGCGGCGCGGCTGCTCGCGCGAGCTTCGATCAAAGTCGGAAACCCGACCCGGGCAATGGAGGCGGCCAAAATGGCAATTGCCGTCGATCCGCTTACCCCTGACAACTATCAGTTGCTTGCCATCGCGCAGCGAAGAATGGGAGACTCCGATGCTGCCGCCGCGACGTGGCGGCAAGCCCTTTCCTTCCACCCGGAGGATCCGAAGTTGTTGGCCGCCCTGGCCCAGGATCTCCACCTGGCCGGAAAGGCAGAGGACGCCATTGCCGTCCTCGAAAAGGCGTTGCAGATCGCCCCCCGGGATGGCGTGAGTCATGGAAACCTCGGCGTCTATCTGCTCGGAGAGGGGAGGTACAAGGAGGCGGAGTCCCATTTCAGGCAGGCTGCCCAATCGGATCAAGAAACCAGCGCCGCCGCTTGGTCCGGCAATCTGATCCACGTGTTGATTCTGCAGGAGCGCTGGTCCGATGCGCTCGAAGAAGCGAAGGAGGCGATCAATTCTCATCCCGAGGATGAGCGGCTGCGCGAGCTCCTTCGTACTTTGGAGGAGAGACAGGAGATCCAATGAGCGAAGTCGACAACGAGCCGTCTGTAGAACTGAGTATCGTGATCCCCGTGTTTAACGAAGAGGAGAGTCTGACGCCTCTTTGTGAGAAACTCGACGCCGTTCTGACCGATCTTGGCCTTACTCACGAGGTCATCTTCATCGATGACGGTAGCACGGACTCCTCCTATGACGTCCTTGAGCGTTTGGGGGCCGACTACGCGTGGCTTCGGGCTGTGCGTTTTCGTCGCAACTACCGAAAGGCTGCCGGTCTGGCGACAGGGTTCAAGCAGGCGAGAGGCGAGTTCATCGTCACGATGGACGCGGATCTGCAGGATGACCCGGAAGAGATCCATGGTCTGCTGCAGCAGCTGGAGCAAGAGAGCCTCGACCTGGTCTCAGGATGGAAGAAAAAGAGGCACGATCCACTATCGAAGACGCTGCCTTCGAAGGTCTTCAATCTGGTGACCTCCGTCGTTTCGGGGATCCGCCTCCACGATTTCAATTGTGGACTCAAGATCTATCGACGCGAAGTCACCGAAGACGCCCTTCCGTATCTGTATGGAGAGCTCTATCGGTTTCTGCCCGCCATCGCCCACTGGTCCGGGTATCGTGTGGGCGAGCGCCCGGTTACGCATCATGCTCGCCAATTTGGCGTGTCGAAGTTTGGCGCCAAACGTTTGCTCAATGGCTTCCTCGATCTGCTGTCGATCACCTTCGTCGTCCGCTTCATGACGACACCCATGCACATTTTTGGCACTCTCGGACTGCTCAGCACCATGGCGGGTAGCGGAATCGGGGCCTACATCAGCTGGCTTTGGTGGCAGTCCGGCACGATTCAGAATCGGCATCCACTGATGATGCTTGGTGTCCTTCTCATCATCGTGGGTATCCAATTCTTCTCCACCGGCCTGCTGGGAGATATGCTCGCCTCCATGCATCAGCGGGGCGGTCGAACCCCTCGAATCACCAGCCGTCTCCGATAAGATTGCGGGTCCCATGCCGCCTTCTGGCGGTGCTGGCGCCGCCAGGACCGGACCTCACCGCGGCTTGCAGCAGGGGACGGGCCCGGCAAGGGTTTCCACGCCTGAGCACCATCGATCCGGAGTTTTGTTCCCCTCCTCTGGGTGTTGAGTCGATCTTTCGTTCCAACTCAATCTCATAACACCCATGTAAACAACAGTTTACAGGCACATTTCCAATGAAATGGCATGGGGATTGCTTCCACCCCATCGCAAATCCGCGCCTTTCCCGGTCAGATGGGAAGGCTGAGCAGACAGCTTGCGAGAAAGTGGGAACCGTGTTTCTGGACAAGGTCATCTTCAACAAGACCAAGATCCCCGTTTTGACGGCCGTCCTAGATGTGACGCAGCTACGCCAGCGTGTCATTGCCAACAACATCGCCAATGTCTCGACAAAGGGATACCGACGTCAGGAACTGAGGTTCCAGGAGTATCTGGACTCCTTCGTTCGGCAGCCGCCCGTCGAGGGGCAGCGTACGGATCCGAAACACATGACCGTGCCATCACCGACGTTCAGTCCGGAAGTCTTCGAACCCGAGACAGGTCTCAACGACACGGGCCTCAACAACGTAGACATCGACATGGAAATGGCAGACCTGGCAGAGAATCATCTGTTCTTCAACGTCGGTACTCGCCTGCTCTCCGGTGGATTCGACGGCCTCAAGAAAGCCATCAACGGCCGCCCGGCCTAAGGAATCATCATGCAGATCTTTGACACCCTCGATATCAGTGCCACCGGCCTCAGCGCCCAGCGTCGCAAGCTGACCGCCATCGCCAGCAATGTGGCGAATGTCGATACGACGCGCACCGACGAAGGTGGACCCTACAAGCGCCGCCGTGTGGTCATGCTCGAAGCACCGAAGCTGACGAAGTTTTCCACCATGCTTGAGGAGCAGCGCAGTCGGATGAAGCAGACGACGGGCCGCCACATGATGGAAGGCGAACCACGCCCAGGTGAGATCTTCACCGGCGCTGGTGTCCTGTCGCAGGAGGTGCGTGAGGAGCCGATCAAGCCGCGTCTGGTCTACGATCCGAACCATCCGGACGCTCGCGAAGACGGCTACGTCGTGTATCCCGACATCAACGTGGTGACGGAGATGGTCGATATGATCGCCTCCTCTCGCGCTTACGAGGCAAATGCAACCGTCCTGAGTGCCGCCAAGGACATGGTTAACCGAAGCCTCGAGATCTGATTGTGAACGTCTCCAACAACAGCCCGAGTCTCGCCCTGGCCAGAGCGGCATCGGCCGCCCAGGCGCGGAGTCTAGAAGTGACCGTGTCGGATACCGGCGTGGATGTGCGCAGCGTCGCAGCAACAGCCGAGTCTGCCCCGACATCGCCGGCCATCTCGACGCCGATCTCCGCCGTCGCGAAGCAGGCCGCCGCCGCCCCGAATCAGGTCGCCTCGACTCAGATCCTTCAGGAGACGCTCAGTACTCAAGAAACCGACGCCATTGTAGAGCGGTTCGCGGACCTGCCCCGCTTACCATCGGCAGGGCTTTATGGGCGCGCCGGGCGCCAAGCCGCACCACCTCTGACTGCCCAGCAGGGCACACTGATCGATATCACGGGGTGACGATGGCACGCCAAATCACCAAAGGGAGCCTTCTGGCCGCCGGCCTCGCGCTGATGACGGTCGGTCCCGTATCGGCGGATTCCGCCGCATCGGGCATCTTCTCGCGCAGCTTCTCGCAGAGTGAAGCGGCGCGGATTGTCGGCAGAAGCGCTGTTACGCCGACTCGCCCGTCTCGTCCCACGACGGCACCGACACAACCCGAACCTTCTGCCCGTCACCTGGATCCGGTGTCGATCGAACGGACCGAGAGCTACAGCGCCCTCGTCGAGCAACACGCTCGTCGCCTCGGGCTCGATAGTGATCTCGTGAAGGCGATGATTTACGCCGAGAGTGGTGGTGACCGGAAGGCCGTCTCGGGCAGCGGCGCCATCGGCCTCATGCAGCTGATGCCCGAAACGGCCGGTGACCTGGGCATTGCCGATCCCTATGATGCCGACGCGTCTATCGGTGGGGGGACTCGGTATCTACGTGGGCTGCTCGATCGCTATGACGGCTCGACCGAATTGGCATTGTGGGCCTACAACGCCGGCCCGGGCGCCGTCGCACGCGGTCACTTGCCTGATGAAACGGTGAAGTACGTGCCTCGGGTTCTGTCCCTGCGCAAGGTCTTCCACGACCGTCGTTCGACGGCCATGGCGAGTCACTAGGAGACACGAGACGATGCCCGTTACAGCCGTCCATGACTTTACAGGACGAGGAGAGACGACCTCCTCGGCGATTCGTGTGCAGCCACAAGCCGAATTCGTCGACCCAACTCGCGAAGCGGATCGCGGCAGCTTTTCAGATCTGGTCAAGACCTTCGCAACCGACGTAAACGATCTGCAGTTCCGTGCAGGCGACGCGATCGACAGTCTCGTAACTGGTGAGGCCGCCGATGTGCATCAGGTGATGGTCGCCGTCGAACAGGCTGGCATTGCGATGGATCTCATGCTGGAAATTCGCAATCGTGTCCTTGAAGGATATCAAGACCTGATTCGAATGCAGGTATAATGGCGGCCCTGGTGTCGCCCCGAAACGGATGAGCACGACAAGGCGGTAAAGCTTCAGCGAGCGGTGGCACGCAAGCGAAGCATTTCAGAGCGAAAGGAGCGCCCTCGGGCGTAGGCAGAAGAATGAATCTACCAGATCAACTAACCGGTGTGACTGACCGCCCCCGCGAATGGTGGGAAGAGGCGGCTCAACCGCAAAAGTTCGGCGCCATGGGTGGGGCGGCCGTTCTCGTGATCGCCCTCGTCGTCGGCGTCATGTGGATGACAGGTGGAGACGAAGACTGGGATCCCGCCATCCTCTATGCTGACCTCGAGTATGCTGAAGCTGCTGAGATCAGTACCCGCCTGGATGCGGTGGGCATGCCTTTCAAGCTGACAAACGATGCAAGCACCATCGTCGTGCCCGACGACAAGGTCCGCGAGATGAGACTCATGCTGGCCGCCGAGGGCTTTCCCCGTTCTGGCCGTATAGGATACGAAATCTTCGATGATTCCCAGTTGGCCATGACGGACTTCTTGCAGGACGTCAATCTCGTCCGAGCTCTACAGGGTGAACTGCAGGAGACCCTGGGAGGTATCGAGGGAGTCAGGGCGGCTCGTGTACACCTCGTGATTCCCGAGGAGAGTCTGTTCACGGAAGAACAGAATCCGGTGACGGCAGCCGTGAATCTCTCTTTTGCAGGGACTACGACGCTGAAGCCGTCGCAGGTCGATGCCATCGTCAACCTGGTCAGCGCCAGTGTAGAGGGTCTGGACAACAGCCAGATCGTAATCGTCGACCAGGAGGGAAACATGCTCACCGAAGAGCATGATCCTCTTGCACAAGCGGCCAACAAGCAGTTTCGAATGCAGCAGAAGGTTGAATTAGTGATGGAGAAAAAAGTCCAGTCACTGATGGACGAGGTCATCGGTAAGGGACGATCGAAGGTCCGGATCAACGTGGCTCTCGACTTCAGCCAGAAGCACACCGATGAGGTCTTGTTCGATCCACCATCCGGATCACAGATCGTCATCAGCGAAGAGACGAACGAACGTCAATCGGCAGAGCAGGGAAGTGAAGAAAACGCGGTTCGCAACTATGAAGTGAATCGCACGGTGCGCAACATCGTCGGTTCGGTCGGCGCCATCGCGCGGATGTCGATGGCCCTCACTGTTGACCAGACGAAGGTCATTATCGGCGAAGACGGGCGTGCGGTCGAACAGATCCGTACGCCGGAGGAAATCCAACGACTGGCCGACCTGGCTCGTCAGGCTGTTGGCTTTGACGCTGAGCGCGGTGACGAGTTCACGGTGTTCGCCATGCCCTTCGACAAGTCCCAGGAGATCCAGGCACGTAACAAGGTGGTGGCCGAGGAGCGCAAGGAATTCTGGACCGGTATTGCCATCAATATTGCCAAGGTCCTGGGTATTCTCGCAGCGCTGATCACTCTCCGATTCATCATTCAGGCCATCGGCCGTGGCGTGGGTGTCGAAGAGGACATCGAGGTTCTTGGCGAAGTTGCTGGCGATGTGGAGGAAGAAGATTTCGAGCGTCCGGAGACGCCACACGATATCATTTTGGGTCGTGTCCAGCAGATGGTGCGGGAGCGCCCGGAAGATGCATCGAAGCTGATTAAAACGATGCTGGTGGAGGAATAGACCTAATCATGAGCATCGCGTGTCTTGGTGAGTGTCTCACGGCCATTTCGGTCGGTGGAGGATTCTGTGTCTAAAGTGATTCGCACAGGCCAGGTGGCTTCTGGCTCCGGTATGGTCACCCTTGGTCGAGCCGAGGCCGGCCTCTATTACGAGCCCGAGAAAGAGACGACCGATCGAAACCCTCTCGATCTTCCAGCGATGCTCGAGGCGCGGATCAATTCCCTGCGCTCCGAACTCGACCAGCAGTGGGAGGGTAAACTGCGCCAGGAGCACGAAACCACACGAACAGCTGGTGAAAAGCAGCTGCAGGACGCAACCCAGCAGCACCAGCAGGAACTCGAACGAGTCCGGCAGGAACGTTATGACGAGGGCCACCGTGACGGTGTCGAGTCAAAAGAGGCTGAGGCGCGTGAGGCCGTCGTACGAATGGCGTCTCTCCACGACGCCCTCAAGGCGGAGAGATCGCAGGTTCTGCTCGACGCCGAGAGTGTCGTGGTGGATCTCGCTATGTCGATGGCACGACGCGTTGTTCGTGTGGAACCGGCAGCTGATGCTCGAGTTGTTGCCCGCAGTGCCCGGGAGGCGCTTCGCCACCTGAGCGATCGAAGCAATCTTCTACTGAAAGTCCACCCTGACGATCTCGGTATCGCTCGTCGATTCGCCGCTGCATGGGTGGATCGTGTCGACAAGGATGCCATTCTTCGGGTTCAGGTGTCGGGTCATGTCGATCGCGGAGGTTGCATGATCGAGGGACCAGAGGAGAACGTGGATGCCCGCCTTTCGCCGCAGCTAGAGACGCTGTATGAAGCACTCCGCGAGCAGGTCATGGAACTGCACGCCGACGGAAGCGAGTCACCCGAGTCGCAATCCGATGAAGATAACGTCGCCGCCACAGTCTCTGCTCCTAGCGAGGGAGATCCAGATGCGGCTGATCAGGGGACGATCGAAGATTCTGGAGAGCCGGTATGAACGCGGCCAACTTCACAAGAACCATCGAAACAACCGATCCCATGAAGCGGTACGGGAAGGTGACGCAGATCGTGGGGCTCATCATCGAGTCGATCGGACCTGCGGACGTGGCCATGGGGGAGATCTGCCTCATCGGTGATCCACATGCCCACCACATCGAGGCCGAGGTGATCGGATTTCGTGGCGAGCGGGTTCTGTTGATGCCCTTCGGAGAGATCGAGGGGATTCGCCCGGACACCGACGTATTCCCGACTCGATCCAGTCTGCAAGTTCCCGTGGGTGAGCCGCTGAAAGGGCGCATCATCGACGGACTTGGCAATGCCATCGATGGAGAGGGTCCGATCCACTCACTCGAAAGACGCCGCGTTCATTCGGCGGCGCCTGACCCACTGGCTCGTCGCCGGGTGAACGACCCGATCGGTACAGGCGTTCGCGCGATCGACGGGATGTCCAGCATCGGTATAGGACAACGTCTCGGGATCTTTTCGGGAAGTGGCGTGGGCAAGAGCACACTGTTGGGGATGATATCTCGCAATTCGGAGGCCGATGTCAACGTCATCGCCCTGGTCGGTGAACGCGGCAAGGAAGTGCTCGACTTTATCGAGGACAGTCTCGGTCCTCAAGGGTTGCAGCGCTCCGTCGTCATCGTTGCCACGTCGGAACAACCCGCACTGATTCGTCTCAAAGCGGCTTTTACGGCCACGACGATCGCAGAATACTTTCGTGAGCAGGGACAGAATGTCGTGCTCATGATGGATTCGATCACACGCGTTGCCATGGCCCAACGTGAGATCGGACTGGCCGCACGCGAACCCCCCACCACGAAGGGATACACGCCTTCCGTGTTTGCGCTACTGCCGCGCCTGCTTGAGCGTGCGGGCAGTACATCCCAGGGGAGTATCACCGGCCTCTATACGGTTCTGGTCGAAGGAGATGAGATGGATGACCCGATCGCCGATTCGGTCCGGGCAATCCTCGACGGCCACATCGTTCTCTCGCGGCGCCTCGCCTCCCGTGGCCACTATCCACCCATCGATGTCATGGAGTCCATCAGTCGATCGATGAAAGACGTGACCAGTGACACACACTGGGAACGGGCGATGGAGATCAAAGGGCTTATGGCGGCGTACGCAGAGGCGGAGGATCTCGTCAACATTGGTGCCTATGCCCGCGGCAGCAATCCGCGGATCGACCGAGCACTGGAATACATCGAGCCCATCGAACAGTTCCTGACACAGGCCGGCTCGGAGACGGGCAGTTTCGACCATCACGTGCAGCGACTCATGGGCATTCTGGCACCCCCCGCACCCGTCGAACCGGAAGCGTAGACCGGCATGCGTCAGTTCGAGTTCCGTTTTCAGCGTGTCTATGAACTCAAGGAGCGTGTGGAGGACGTCCGCCGGGCATCTCTGGGCGAGGCGGTGAGCGCCCTGGAAGGTGAAAAACAAGAACTGCGTCGCCTTGGAGAACAACGAGGAGCCCGGAGACAAGCGTCGCGTGGAGAGGCTGGGCAAGTGCTCCACCCCGGAATCCTCCAACTGGCCAGCAACTTCGGTCTTCGCCTTGAGCGCGAATCTGGGGAGCAACACGAGGTTGTACGGCTTGCTGAAACGGTGGCCGACGAAAAGCGAGAGGATCTGCTGGAGGCGACGCGAGATAGAAAAGTTTTCGAGATCCTTCGAGATCGTGCCACTGCAGCACACAAGAAACAGGTACAACGGTACGAACTGCGCACCCTCGACGAGATCGGTGGGCAGCTACACTATCGCAAAGACACTGAAGAGCTGACATGACCACAATACCCCAAATGCTGACGTCTCGTACAACCGATACAGGTCGTGCATCAGACGCCATGAGTTTCGGACGCCCCGACGAGGACACATCCGAGTTTGCTGATGTCCTCGATCAACTGGTTGATGAAAGGGCTCGCCCGAAAACCGAGATCCACGAACGCAGACGCGATCAGGATCAGCCCGTCGACAAACAGGAGACTCCCGTTCGTTCGAGAGATGATCGAGCTGACGAGGAAGGGCAGATTTCATCCAACTCGCAGGAAGAGACCGATGCCGACACGCCGGCTGCCGAGCAAGAGGACGAGGAGGGGTTCGTCCCCATTGCCGATACGTCCGCCGTCGCTCAGCCTCAAGAAGCGATGGAACTGACGGTTGAAGAGACCGCTCCGGCAGAATCGTCGACGGTCTGGCAACGCGTCCAGGTCTCCGATCAGCGTGAAGCACAACGCCTCGACCGGACGACCGCACCCGCCCAAGCTGTCACTACCGAGACGCCCGACGCAGTGATGGCCCTCACGGGCGCCCAAGCTGGTGGACAGGACGCGGATTCAGCTCTGGATCTGCTGACAGCACAGGAACTGATGGCGCCTGAAGAGATTCAGGTCGAGACCGAGGGCGGCGAACTCTTTGAGCGACTGCAGCAGGCCATCGCCACGGGCAGCACTCTGCTGGCAGATGATGTGGGAGAGGTTGTGGTACCCCAGGTTGTGAGAAACATGGCGGCCCTGGCTCGCAATGGTGTCTCGGAGATGCGCGTGCAACTACAGCCGGGTGATCTCGGTGAGATCGAACTTCGTGTGCGGGCTATGGAGGGGATCGTCAGAGGAGAGCTGATCGTTCAGCATCCCGAAGTAAAGCAACTGCTCGACTCGCAAATGGAGCGACTCCGAACCGCCCTCGCCCAGCACGGGCTACAGCTGGAGGGCTTTGATGTGGGTGTGTCCGACCATCGATCGGAGGCCGGCGGTGATGGAGATGGGGAGTCGAGTTCTCTAACTGGCCATGCAGGACAAGGAGACGATGAGGAAGGGGCCGATGATCCAGCCACACGAACGCTGGCACCGCTGCATCCTGTCCGTTTGGATCCCAATGCCAACGACTGGCTGGTCTGACGATGAGGTCGTCGGATGAGATGGCCCTTCAGACGCTGGGCGGAGGCTCGGTATATGGTTGGCTCCGATCGAACTGCGAAGGATCGGTTCAAGGCAAATGGAGATGAGAGATGAGTGAGATCGCCAGTCTGACAAGCAGTCCTACCACCGAGCGGACGGTCAACCAGGCCAATGCCAATCTGGGGAAAGAGGACTTTCTCAAGCTGCTGACGGTGCAGTTGCGCTACCAGGATCCGCTCAATCCCATGGAGAACACGGAGTTCATCGCTCAGATGGCCCAATTCAGCTCGCTGGAGCAGTTGCAGAACATGAACCGGAGTCTGGACCGCAATCTCGGCTCAGAGCAGCAGCTGCACACGGCTTTCCAGAACAATCTTGCCACGTCTCTGGTGGGCAGAACGGTGGAGATTCCAACGATCGAAGTAGACTGGACCGGTGAAGAACCGGCGCAGATCGGCTATCGCCTCGATGATGGCGCGCGCACAGCCCAGATGCAGATCCTCGATGGCAGGGGACAGTTGGTGCGCGAGTTTGAGTTGGATCCATCCGAGACACACGGTGTCGTGCGCTGGGACGGTGTAAGTCGATTGGATAGCGAAGTGCCAGAGGGAGCCTATCGCGTGCTGATCCTTGCCGAAGATCATGGCGGGGGACGCGTACGCGCTGAGGCACTCAAGCAAGTCGAGGTAGAAGCAGTGCGATATGACGCCACGGGAGCCAGCATCTGGGCTGGTGGCCAGCGGCTCAGTTTGGAGGATTTGTCGGGCGTGATCGCCGACAACTGAACCACAAGGCAGTACGCATCCGGAGTATAGGGTGCGTGACAGATCTACTGATCGATACGAACTGCGGACATGGATGACGCGGATCTGATGTCTACCACCACCCCCTGGATCGGGGCGGATGGCCGTTCATTCGAACGGCGTCGCAATTGCGGCGGGACTGGGAGAGAGTTTGTGAGCACCCAATGGGTGCTCTTTGGAGGAGTGTTCGACAGATGATTGATTCCATCTACATCGGTATCACCGGCGTTCAAAGCCATCAGGAACGGCTGACGGTGATCGGTAACAATGTGGCAAATATCAATACCACCGCCTTCAAGGGCAGTCGTGTGGCTTTTTCAGAGGTGATGAGCCAGACCATCAGCGAAGGCACGGCACCACGGGGTCAGATCGCGGCGACCAATCCGAAGCAGACAGGTGTTGGCGTCGGCATTGCCAGCATCGATCGGATCCAGACACAAGGATCTCTGCAGCTGACCGGGATCGATACGGACCTGGCCGTCGAGGGCGATGGGATGTTCGTCGTCAGCGATGGAACTCGCGATCTGTATACGAGGGATGGCACCTTCGCTTTCGATACGGGAGGTCGCCTCGTCGATCCGAGCACCGGTCTGGTCGTGAAGGGGAACATCGCCAGAGACGATGGCACCAATGCGTTGAATGAGATCTCCTTTGAGGCGGAACTGAAGGAACTGATCGTTCCGTTGAATCGAGAGTCGGAAGCACGAGCCACGACACAGGTGCAACTGGCGGGCAATCTCGATGCGGCAGGTGGTTCGGCGCCGGTCTGGTCCGAGGACACGATTTTCGGTCAGCCTGCTCGCCACGAAGGTCTAAATGAAGGGCAGCTGGCGAACCTCAATACCCAGCTTGCATCTGCGTCCCGGGGGGCAGCCAAACTGTCCATCACGATTGTTGAAGATAGGAACACGACGGGCGGCACGATCAGCGTACCAATCAAAGAATACGCCGATGTCGCCGAATTGCGCGATGAACTCAATGCCCTGATCTATGCCGACGACAGCCTGAAGGGCAAAGTCTTGTTTACGCGTGAACTGGTCGATGGTTCATCGGGTCTGGTCCTGAGATCCATCACCGGTGGTGAGAATGTCAACGTCACCGTCGATGATGGGGGCACATCCGAACTGCCCATCTCCTCTCTGCTCGGGTTTACGAAGGGTGGCACCGAGGTCGGCGCAGCGGCTGCCATCGGCGCTGGTGTCGAACTCAACAGCCTGGCCAACGTCGGTGAAGCTCTCACGGACGGAGATACGATTCGTTTTACAGGTGTGAAGCCCAGTGGTGAGCGCTTTGATGGCGAACTCATTTTTGAGGGGACCACACGTGACTCCATCGACGATCTGTTTGCGGCCGTCGAGGATGCCTATGGTGGGGTGACGGCAGGCATCGACCCCAACAATGGTCGACTGGTCTTCACAACGATCCCCGAAGAGGGTAGCAATGAGTTGGGCGAGCGGATCGTCGGTTTCGACGTGACCTTCTCGTTGCTCGACGCCCAGACCTCAGTGCGCGAGGAACGCTCCGCTCTGGTCGGGCCCGATGCCCCCTTCTCCTTTAGCACCAACACACAGGTCTTTGACGAACAGGGCGAATCGCATTCGCTGACGTTCACCTTCACGAAGGGCCTCGTCGAGAATGAGTGGCAGTGGTCATCGACCATCGACGGACTGACACCCGACGGAGGAAACGTGGGCACCGTAACGTTCCTCCCAGACGGCACGATCGACACCTTTAAGTCGACGGACGGACAAAACCTGACCATGTCTCCGACAAATGGCGCCGGCGCGATCACCGTAGATATCCCCGTGTCAGATCCCAGTGTTCGTCTCGGTGGGTTGACGCAGTTCGTCGCCCCTTCCTCGATCGCCGTCCGCGACCAGGACGGCCGGGCATCAGGCAATCTGGTTTCGATGTCGATCGAGGAGAATGGCCACATTCGCGGTCTGTTTGACAACGGAGACAGCCAGGTCTTTGCACGTGTGGCCCTGGCCATCTTTGACAACGCGGGTGGATTGCGCCAGGAAGGGAGCAATCTGTTCGCCGAGACCATCTCATCTGGTACCGTTCGTACCGGTGAGGCAACGACTGAGATTCAAGGTGCAGTCAGAAGCGGGCACATCGAGCTGTCCAACGTCGATCTGGCCGAGGAGTTCACGTCGATGATCGTTACCCAACGGGGGTTCCAGGCTTCGGCACGGACCATCACGACCTCCGACGAGCTCATGTCAGAGTTGGTGAACCTGAAGCGCTAGTGGTATATTTCGTTGACACAGTAGATAGATGACACGGGCACAGGCAGTTAGCTCCAAAGCGCGTTAGCTGGTGCCTCCTCTCGCGACGACGGATATGGCTCGAAAAAGATCACAGTCACCCGCCCGAATCAGCCGGAAATGATCATCAATGCTGAGA
>PATE01000135.1 GCA_002712305.1 Gemmatimonadota bacterium
GGCTGGTAGAAACAGTTGAACAACACCAGCCCATCGACACCGGCCTGGTCGAGGCGGTGGGGCATGTTGGCCATGGCACTGAAGTAGGGGCCGAGTTTGACGGCAACCGGCAGATCCACGGCCGATCGGACCTCGGAGAGGATGTCGAGGTATCGATCCTCCACATCATCGCCGGTTTCTTCCGGATCGGTCGGCAGATGATAGAGATTCAGCTCCAGCGCATCAGCACCGGCTGTCTCGATCTGACGGGCGTGTTCCGTCCAGCCACCGGGTGTGGATCCATTCAGACTGCCGATGATGGGGATGTCGACGGCCTCCTTCAGGTGCTCGATGTGCGTGAGATAAGCGTCCGGCCCCGTCTCGTAACGGGCATGATCGGGGAAGTAGCCCATCACATCGCCCCCATTTGGACGTCGATAGTGCTCGGGTGTCAACTCACCGTGGTGGATCTCCTCCTCGAACAGAGAGAACACGACCACGGCGGCGAGGCCTGCGTCCTCCATGTGTCGAACCTGACCTACATCACGAGACAGGGGTGATGCGGACGCGACGAGGGGATTGCGCAGGGACAGGCCCAGATACTGCGTCTGCAGATCCACGATCCACCTCCTAGGGCATGATGAATTCGTGCTCGGGATGTTTCACGGTCAGGACGGGGCAGGGCGCCATCTGCACAATCTTCTCGGCGACACTGCCGATGAGGGCGTGTTTGAGTCCACTTCGACCGTGGGTGGCCACCACGACCAGATCGATGTCTTCGTCGCGTGCGTGCTGCACGATCTGAACATGGGGCGAACCGACTCGCAGCGAGGTCACGACGTCGATCTCACCGATCGTTTCAGCCAGCTTGATCAGCCCTTTTTCGGCGTACTTCTCCAGGCGTTCGAGAATGTTGCTGCCATACTCCGGAAAAGCGACGCTTCCAGATGTGGCAATCCACTGTGCATCGATGACGTGCAGCAGATACAGTGAGGCGCCGTAGCTGCTGGCCGGGCCCGTGAAGGATGGGTTCGTCATCATCACCGATGAAGCGATCGAAGTGACCGCCGAAGGCCAACTGTTCGTGCGCAATGTATGTATGCCCTTCGACCGCTATCTGCGAGAGAAGAGCCGCAGCAAGCCGACCTTTTCTCGAACGGTGTAGGGATGACTCCGCCGGAGGTTGCACGAACCTCTACCGAGCCCGCGTGGCTTGAAAGATGGTTGTGGATCGTCGCGTCCGCCTGCCTGCTGATGATCGTGGTGGGTGGCGTGGTCCGACTCACCCATTCGGGCTTGTCCATGACCGACTGGCGACCCGTCACCGGCGTTTTTCCGCCGCTGACTGAAGCGGCATGGCAGGCCGAGTTCTCCGCCTATCAGTTGACCCCCGAATACAAGAAGGTCAATGCCGGCATGAGTCTGGCTGAGTTTCGCTCGATCTTCTGGCCGGAATTCATTCATCGAGTGTTGGGCCGCGTCGTGGGACTCGTCGTCGCCATCCCGCTGTTGTTCGGCCTCGTGCGAGGCCTGTTTCCAACGCCTGTGCGTCTCCACGTGGTCGGGATCGGCCTGCTCTTTTTGGCCCAGGGCGTGATGGGCTGGCTCATGGTAAAGAGTGGTCTCGTCGACGATCCGAAGGTGAGTCCCTACCGGCTGGCTCTGCACCTTGCGCTGGCTCTGGCCCTTTTCGCGTGGTGTCTCTGGCTGATCTTCGAACGGCGCTGGTCCGCCATCCCGAATCAGATTGACCGGCGGACCCGAGAACTTGGCTCCGCGCTTCTGGCCACGGTCATCACGCAGATTCTGCTCGGAGCACTGGTCGCCGGGCATCGAGCCGGTCACGCGTCGGACACCTTTCCCTTCATGCACCGCCAACTCATCCCACACGGGTTGGGTGCGGATGAGCCGTGGATCTTGAATCTGGTCGACAATCCGCTGACGGTGCACTTCGAACATCGCTGGTTCGCCTTCATCGTCTTTGCATTGTCGCTGACGCTCTATCTGCGACTGCGGCAGGTGAGCGCACCGGCTCCACTGCGCACAGCAGCCACGGCGCTGCTGCACATGCTCAGTTTGCAGATCCTACTGGGCATCGCCACCATTCTCACTCACGTTCCCGTCTGGCTTGCATCCCTGCATCAAGTGGGGGGTGTCGTCGTCTTCGGCCTCACGTGGCTGGTGTTTCATCAATCCAGGAAAGGCAACGTCTCAGCGGGCGGTGAGGTCTTCGCCGCCGGTGAGCCTGTGACCGGCGACCCTTGACGCTCCGCTGACGGGAACCGATCTTCGGAGTCAAGTGTCTGAAGAAGGGAGTTTCTACCGTGTCAGCGTCTCCCCTGTCCAACTCTGGAGAACGGGCCGCCGCCTGGCGGGCCCCTCTGGCGATCACTGTCGCCGGCTGGCTCCTGTTCGAGACCCTCTCTGGTCTCCTGATCCTGTTCCTACCCTTTGGTCTCACGCCTCAGTTCACCGTCGTGGTACATACCGGTGTGGGCTGCCTGTTCCTGCTGCCCTATCTGATATACCAGGTGCAGCACTGGTCGAGTTATCGATCATCGGCCTGGACTCACGTGAAACTCACCGAGTATGTCGCCTTCGGGGCGGCCATGGTCTGTGTCGTTTCGGGCGTCGTCCTCACCGTACAGGCGCTGGTAGGTACTCGTATCGGCTACGCGTGGGATCTGTTGCACACGGTGGGCACCTTCGCCCTGCTCGCCGCTGCGGTTCCACACGTGGTCACGCTGATGTTGAGGGTATGGGGAGCCGACCTGCTCGCGCCGCTGATCGCCGCCCAACAGCGGTGGATCGTGGGCACGGCAGGTTTCACTGTCCTCGGTCTGATCGGGGTGGCCGTGTGTATCGGTCTGTACAACCCGAGACGGGACCGCTGGTTCGCCTCGGTGAAGTGTCGCTGCTGCAAGGAGACATCGCTTCAGCCGATCGTTGGTTGGCGGCCGCAGCGCAGACCAATGCCCGTTCTGTGGCGGCTGTCTATCTGCGTGGCTACCTTGCCTGGCATCGAGGAGATCTCGACCAGGCACAGACTCTGCTCACCCAAGCCGCCCTACTTGGCAGTGGAGTCGTGGCCGAAGCCAGCGGGTCTGCGGAGGGGCAGACGAAGCGAGGAAACCGTCCTCTACTCGAGGGGCGTCGGGCCTCGGAGTTGGCCCGCTTCTGGCGCCGCTTGCAGCGGGAATCTGTGGCCGATTCGACCCAGATCGATCGAGGGTTGTCGGCGACGACCGAGTATCGGCAATTCGACCTCGCCCTGAGCAGTGCACGTGATCGTTTGGCTCGACCACCGGTAGATGGTTGACACGGATGTTACCCTTTCGATGAAAGGACATTCTACCATGAGTGAACCAACGAGGCCTCCGAAGATGTATCAGCGTTTCGTCGAGCAGTATCCCAAGCTGGGCCAGGCCTGGGATCTGATCGCCGACCAGGGCGCCGACGGGCCCCTCGACGAGCGCACCCAGCGACTGATCAAACTCGGCATCGCCATGGGTGCCATGCGGACCGGTGCCGTACACTCCGGTGTGCGCAAGGCGCTGGCCCTCGGCATCACCGAAGAGGAACTCGAGCAGGTGGTGGCGCTGGCAGCGGGCACGCTCGGCATGCCATCGACGGTGGCCAACTACAGCTGGGTGCGTGATGTGCTGGACGCGGAAGGTGATTGAACAATGATCTTGAGTCAGGCCTCCAAATATGCCTTGCGTGCCGCCATCCATCTGGCGCGTCATGCCGACGAGCCCCAACTGAGTCGTGACATTGCCACGTCCATCGATGTACCCGGCCAGTATCTGGCCAAGATCCTTCAGGATCTCGCCCGGCACGGTGTATTGACCTCGACCAAAGGGCGCGGCGGCGGCTTTCGCCTATCCCATGCGGCGACGGACGTAGAGCTTCTCAGCGTCGTAAAGGCGATCGAAGGGAAGGACTTCGGTGAAGGGTGCGTACTGGGTCTGCCCGAGTGCAGCAATGACGATCCCTGTCCGCTGCACGAACAGTGGAAGACGATTCGCGACGCCCTGATCAAGATGCTGCAGCAGACACGCTTCTCTGATCTGTCCCCCTCGTCCAAACTGCTCGACTGACCCGAGCCGATGACGGCCACGCCCAGCGCCCCGTCGTGGGATTCCATTACCGCGCGAGCACGGCGCCTGGGTCATGCTGTATGCGCCACTGCTAACGGGGCTCGTGGTGTACAACATTCACCCCCTCATGTGTCTGCTGCTGATCGCCATGGCGACAGCAGCCTTCTTCGCTCAGAACGCCCTGGGGCTGCTGCTGCGGGAGCGTGGAGACGCGCAGACCTGGTGGTGGCTGGGGGGCTGCGGCCTGATCGTGGTTGCTGGGGCCGGGGTACTACAACTGCTCGGCCATGGACGGGTTCTGTGGTTGGCCGTGCCCGCAGTGGCCCTGTTAGGTTGGCAAGCGATGCGACGACGAGGGACGCGGCGACAGATCGATCATTCACTCCTCAATGAAATGCTCACGGTCCCCGTTCTCGGCCTCGGGGCGCCGGCGGCGCAGATCGTCGCCTCCGAGTCGGTGACCCATCATGCTCTTCTCCCGTAGCTCTGCTTCAATCTCTACTTCCTTGGCAGCGTGCTGCTGGTGAAGATGCTGGTTGGCGCAGCCGGTGACCGATCCACCGAACCGCTGCGCTGGCGTCGCGGTGGGACGAATCTCATCTATCACGCGGCCGTTTTCGCCGGCAGTGCAGTTTTCGTGGCCCGTCGGAGACCAGGGGTCCCACCTGATGTCGGGCCTGATCGGTTTCGGCCCCGTCTTATTGCGGTCGGTGGTTCTGTGGTGGAGACAAGTGTCGCGCTCTGGTTCAGTGTCTGGACGGGCATTCTGATCAGTCGCTGGCCCGTTGTGGAGGCGATGTAGATGCCGCCGCGCGGGACGAATCATCGACCCTTTCCCATGGGTTTCATCCACACGGCCCTCCTGTCGGCGTTGTTGATCGGTTTCTCCTCCGCGTCGTACATGGCGTCCCATCTGGGATTCGATCTGCCGATCTCCAGCATCTGGCCGGCCATCGTGCAGGTCCACGGGCACACGCAACTGGCCGGTTGGCTCGGTCTGTTCATCATGGGCGTCAGCCTGCATGTGCTGCCCCGACTCAGCGGGGTTCCCCTTGCCTTTCCCGGCGCGGTGCACGTGGTCTGGATCGCCATGGCCGGATCGCTCACCTGGCGGGCCGTGGCGCAGCCGCTGTTGATGGCCGGGATCGGTGGCCCTTTCCTGGTGGTCGGCATGCTGATGGCCGGCCTGGCGCAGATGGTGGCAGTGTTGATATACGTGGGTCTCTTGCTGGCGTCTCTTCGAGCCAGCCAGATCGACGCGACAAGCCATCCGAAGATCGGACCTTTGCGACCCCTGTTTCTTCTGAGTCTGACGAGTTGGCTGCTGTTCGGCCTGACCATGGGCAGTTCCACCATCTCGGCAGGTCTCGACCAGGCGGGTCTGCTGCGACTTGACCGGCATCTGTGGGCGGCGGATCTGTTCGTCGCCGGTGTCCTGATCCCCGTCGCGTTTGCGTTCTCTCTGCGGCTGTTTCCCCTGTATCTGCGCATCGAGCCGGCCACATGGAATCCGATGGGATTCACGACGGCGTACACGCTGACCACGATCATCGAGTTCGGTGCGCGCGGACCGTGGGCATCCTGGCTTGGGGCGCTGTCCCTGGATGTGGGGGCCGCGGCGAGTCTCCTGCGCAGTCTGCTGCTGCTGCTGTTCATCGCTGGTCTGGGTCTCCATCGGCATCGCACACCTCTAGGGAAGTGGAACCCGGAGGAACATGGCGACGACCGACATGGTCGGACGCGTCCTCTCGTGCTGGCAGCCTACGGTTTCCTCGGCATAGGGGCGCTGCTGCAGGCTGCCGCTGCCGGGGCCTCGTTGGTGGGTGCCGAGGCCTGGTTGCAGCCGGCCGGTGCTCGCCACGCATTCGTGGCCGGCTTCGGCACGCTCCTGATTCTTGGCATCGCCCCGCGCATGGTGGCTGGTTTTCTGATGGTGCGTGGCCCTGCCTGGCCACGACTCGCGGCGGCGACTCTGTGGCTTGCCGCGCCCGGGGCGGCGATCGCTACGGTCCACCTCTCGATTCCCGCGACGGTCAGTTGGCCTGCTCGCGGCGTGCTCTTTGGGCTCGCCGGACCTCTGTTGTGGGTCGCCGTCATGGTCCTTGCCTTCAACCTGTGGACCACCGCTCTTCGTTCCTCAGAGTGAGTTGCCTGCGCCCCAGGCCTTGCGTCAGGCCCCTGCGCGCGCCACCTTCGCCACCTGGAAATATTCCCCAGACCGGGTGGTTCTTTGATGAGTGACGCCAACGAGGCTCTGGAGTATCACCGCCAGTTTCCCCCAGGGAAGCTGGAAGTGAACCCAACGAAACCCTTCCTCACACAGCGGGATCTCTCCCTGGCTTATTCGCCGGGTGTTGCAGAACCCTGCCGTGAAATCGCGGACAACGCTGACACGGCGCGGCTGTATACGGCGCGCGGAAATCTCGTCGGTGTCGTCACCAATGGCACCGCCGTGCTGGGTCTCGGAAACATCGGCGCTCTGGCGGGCAAGCCGGTGATGGAAGGCAAGGCGATCCTTTTCAAGCGATTCGCTGATGTCGATGCCTTCGATATTGAACTCGATACAGAAGACGTGGAAGAGATCGTCAAGGCGGTGCAGCTGATGGCACCGACTTTTGGGGCGATCAATCTTGAGGACATCGGCGCTCCCGCCTGTTTTGCGATCGAGGAAGCGCTCCGCGACTCGATGCCCATTCCCGTCTTCCACGATGACCAGCACGGGACGGCCATCGTCAGTGGTGCGGCGATGCTCAACGCCCTCGAACTGACGGGCAAGTCGATCGAAGACGTCCGTGTCGTCTACACCGGCGCGGGTGCGGCCGGTCTGGCCTGCGCGGCATTCCATGAGACGCTGGGTGTGAAGCGAGAGAATCGTGTCGTGTGCGACAGTCGCGGCGTCATCTACGCAGGACGCGAAGGTGGCATGAATGAATACAAGCAGCGTGTCGCTATCGAAACCGATCTGCGCACCCTTGAAGAAGCGATGGACGGGGCGGACGTCTTCATGGGGCTGTCCGGGCCCGGCACGATGACGGCGCAGATGCTGAAGACGATGGCTGCCGATCCTCTTGTGTTTGCCATGGCCAATCCTGACCCGGAGATCCCCTACGACGACGCCAAGGCGGCGAGACCGGATGCGATCGTGGCCACAGGGCGATCGGACTATCCAAATCAGGTGAACAATGTGCTCGCCTTTCCCGCCATCTTCCGTGGCGCTCTCGATGCACACGCCTCCACCATCAACGAGCAGATGAAGGCCGCCGTCGCACACGCTCTGGCGCAGATGGTACGCGAGGAGACACCCGATCAGGTGCTTCGTGCCTATGGCATGGATCGACTGCGGTTCGGTCCCGAATACATCCTGCCCAAACCCTTCGATCCCCGTGTAGCTGTGCGGGCCGCACACGCTGTGGCCGCCGCGGCGGTAGAGACCGGTGTGGCCGGGCGCGGGATGGATCTGGATGCTTATCGCCAAGAGCTTGAATTGCGCCTGGGACAAAGCCGCCAGGCGGTTCAGGTGGTGGCCATGCGTGCCGCCACCGACCCGAAACGAATCGTTTTTCCTGGTGGCGACCAACCCAGAGTGCTACGTGCCTGCCGCATCATTACCGAGGAGGGCATTGCCGATCCCATTGTCATTGGTCCCCAACAGGAGATCACCCGGCAACTGGCGGACTTGGGCTATGCTCAGGACATGGTCACCATTGTCGATCCCATCGACTTTCCGCAGCGCGACGCCTATGCGGAGAATCTATTCGAGCTGCGTCAGCGCAAAGGCCTGACCCGCGACGAAGCACGCGAACTGCTGACGCACCGCCACTATCTCGGACCGATGATGGTGCGCATGGGAGATGCGGACGGTCTGATCGGTGGTTTGATCCACAAGTATTCTGACACGGTGCGCCCCGCCCTGCAGACGATCGGTCTCGATGCCCGAGCGCGGCTCGCAGCGGGGATGTACATGATGGTCTTCAAGAGCGAGCTCATGTTCTTCGCCGATCCGGTCATCAACATCGAACCCAGTGCCGAGGATCTGGCTGAAATCGCCCTGTGCACGGCGGAGACGGCGCGCAGTTTCGATGTGGAGCCCCGCGTGGCCATGCTGTCGTTTTCGAATTTCGGCAGTTCGCGACACCCCCAAGCGGACAAGGTGCGTCGGGCGACGCAGATCATTCGCCAGCGAGCGCCCGACCTGGAAGTCGAAGGGGAGATGCAGGCAGATCTGGCGTTGACACCGGCGATGCTGGAGGAGGCCTATCCCTTCGCCGACCTGTCCGGTCGAGCGAATGTTCTCATCTTCCCGGATCTATCGTCGGCGAATGTGGCCTACAAGCTGACGCAGTGTCTGGCCGGTGCAGAGGCGGTGGGCCCCATCCTGATGGGGTTCGATCGGCCCGTGCATCTGATGCCGTCGAATTCGACGGTCGAACAGATCGTGCAACTGACGGCCGTCGCCGTCGTAGATGCACAGCAAGGCGCAGCGTAGGCTGGCTCGGTCAGCCGCTCAGGCGGCGTGCTGCAGGGCCTCGGGGAAGAGCATGATCTGCAGGACCTCGATGATCTGCCGCAAGACCTCCAGTGGAGCGGCACCGGCATCGACCGTACGGATCTTGGCGGCAGGATAGAAGTCGAGAATCGGCGCCGTCTCGGCTTCGTACTCCTGAAATCGACGACGCAGGACATCTGGATTCGCGTCGTCGAGGCGGTTCTCCTGCAAGGCGCGTTTGTGAATGCGCTCGAGCATCGGCTCCTGATCGGCGCGCAGATGCAGCAGCAGGAGCATGTCGACTTTGTCTGCAAGCACCTCCGCCTGCGCTCGACTCCGCGGTATCCCATCGAGAAACAGCACGTCTCTTTTGATACTGAACTGCCCTGAGTTGGCCAGGCGATCCATGTGATGCTCCCAGAGACGGACCGTCAGATCGTCAGGTACCAATTCACCTCGTGTCGAATGTTCAAGGAAGATGCGTCCCAGATCGCTCTGTGGGTCGAGATTCCGAAACATGTCGCCGGAGGACACGTGCAGGAAACCAGGCATCTGAGACAGAACCTTGCCTTGAGTGCCTTTGCCTGAACCCGGCGGGCCAAGGACGAGAACGGACTTGTACAGAGGATGGTCGCCGGACATAAATCTCTTATCTCTCTGGATGCGGAAACGGATGGGAGACATGGATCGGAAACATTCAACAGAGGAAAGATGATAAGAAAACCTCGGGGCACAAGCTGCGAACCCCGAGGCTCTTACCTCCGGCTCTTCTCATCAACCACACCACCGGAACCCCTCAGCCGAAGAGCCGAAAGAGGACGGCAAAGCTCCCCCAAACCAGCGCGAAGGCGGCGGGAAGGCCTATGTCCATCACCCAGTTGTGCCGCTTGTGCACTGACATCACCCAGGCCTCCCTTCATTGCCGGCGCTCTGTGAGCGCCCTGCCGTTCTCTGCCCATTTCCAAGGCAACCTCTGTGCCAACCGTTTCTCAGGGAGA
The DNA here is from genome assembly GCA_002712305.1 of Gemmatimonadota bacterium. GTDB lineage: Bacteria > Latescibacterota > UBA2968 > UBA8231 > UBA8231 > UBA12574. Next base: position 9,564 of record PATE01000135.1, read on the forward strand.
AAGGGCCAAGAAGGGGCACGATTGAGCGCTTCCTACGGGACCATTCGAGTCCCAGTGGGGCGAGAGTGCCACACGTGACGGCCTCCTCTGGTGCGCAGCAAGAACACTGGACAGGGCAGGGCGAACCACGGATTCTCCCGTAGATGACAACAGCAACCTCAACCCCACGAGTCCGCCATGAACGCCGACCCCCTCGTTCGTACTGCCGCTGAACTGGTCAGCCCAGATCGTGGTATTCTCGCAGCTGACGAGAGCAACAGCACCATCGCCAATCGGTTCGACGACATCGACACCGAATCGAGCCTCGACAACCGACGCGCCTATCGCGAACTGCTGTTCACCACACCGGACATGGAGCGCTATGTCAGTGGTGTCATCCTGTATGATGAGACCCTGAGACAGGAGGCGGCCGATGGAACCCCCTTCGTTCAACTTCTGGCGTCCAAGGGGGTTCAGGCGGGCATCAAGGTAGACCAAGGTCCACAGCCACTGGCGGGGTATCCCGGAGAGATGGTCACCGAGGGCCTCACGGGGCTGCGCGAACGTCTCAAGGAGTATGCAGATCTTGGCGCGAGTTTCGCCAAGTGGCGGGCGGTGATTGAGATCGATCCAGATGCCGGTATCCCGACGGCTGCGGGCATCGACGCCAATGCTCACGCCCTGGCGCGATATGCGGCGCTGTGTCAGGAGCAGGGTCTGGTGCCGATCGTCGAGCCGGAAGTCGTGATGGAAGGAAGTCACGATCTGGCCGCGTGTGAGGCGGCGACCGAGCATTCGCTCGCTACTGTCTTTGAGCACCTGCGGCGATTCGGCGTGCTGCTGGAAGGGGTGCTGCTCAAGCCGAACATGGTTGTCTCGGGAAAGACGTGTCCCACGCAAGCGAGCGTCGACGAGGTGGCCGCGGCAACGCTGCGCTGTTTTCGGCGTACGGTGCCTGCCGCCGTGCCGGGGATCGTCTTTCTCTCTGGGGGACAGTCGCCTCAAGACGCGACGGCCCACCTCAACGCAATGAACGCGATGGGACCCTCGCCCTGGGAACTGAGCTACTCTTACGGACGCGCGCTGCAGCAGCCTGCACTGGCCGCCTGGCTTGGCAAACCGCAGAATGTGGAAGCCGCTCAGAGGGCCTTCGGCCAGCGGGCTAGACTCAACTCTCTGGCTCGCTCCGGTGCGTACGATGCGTCGATGGAGCTGGCCGCTTGACGAGACTCAGGCGTCGAGAGCGACGAGGGTAAGGCCGAGGTCTTTCTCAGCCGCCTGCAAGCGGTTCAGTTCGTCGTCTGACAGGGATGCGGGTTCGCCAGGCAGTCCGGTGAGGGCAACGATGCAGCGACCGGTCTGCTTTTCCAGATCCTGAAGTACATCCAGCTGATCGGCGGTGAGTTGGGCGACACTGAAAATCACGGGGAACCTCCGGGGAAAGTTTCTGTGAGACATGCGACAAAATACAGACCGCGATGGACACAAGACAATCACGTGGATCGGATCGCATGAAAATCACCCACTTTGAGCGCACCGTTGTCCGGGTACCCTTCGAACCCGGCATCGTCACGGACGAGTTCTGGGAGGTGCGTGACGCCTACCCCGAAACCCTCGACCGGCGATGCCACGATGTGTGTCGGCTGCACACCGATGCAGGTCTGGTCGGCCTGGGAATGAGCGATCCCTACTATGATGAGCGGGCCGACACGCCCCCGGAGGAATGGCTTGGCCGTGAGCCTGAGTCGTTTGAGAGCGGCGATGAATCGTTGGCGTCGTGTCATTCGATCGGCGTCATGCTTTCGGGTTGCGGGCGGTCATCTGGTCAGTGTACCCGAACCGAGGACACCCCGACCCCGGCGTGCGTCGGCTTTGCCTGTCACAAGGGGGGCGACTGGATCCGTAGGCAGTGCGGACCGACATTTCGCGCATCTGCCTTCCACGATCGAGTCGGATTCGTTTATGGCCTGCGCGTCAGGTCCAGGAGAATTGCCAGGATGAAGATCACCGAGATCACCACATATCCCGTGTTCATTCCCTACGAAGTGCCCGTGGGGCCGTATGTCGGTCGGCCACGTACAAGCCGCGACGACGAACAAAATGCGGGGACGCTCGGTGCCACGGCCTTGATCGTGCGCATCGATTCTGACGAGGGCATCACGGGCTGGGGCGAAGGCACCGGCTCGCTCTCGCCTGAAGACATCGCCGCATTCGGTGGCGCAGACGCGCTGAACATCGAGGGGGCGTTAGCGATCATTCATCAGGCCGGGATTGGCACAGGTCCCGCATCCGGTATCGAGATGGCCCTGTGGGATCTACAGGGCAAGGCAGCTGGCCTGCCCGTGCACACGCTGCTGGGTGGGCGTGTGCGGGATCGGGCACAGTTCACCGCCTGCATGGGGATCAAGGAACCTGAAGAGTCCGCACAGACGGCGCGGATCTACTTCGAGCGCTGGGGGTTCACGTCGATCAAGACGAAGGCCGGACACGATGCGGAACTGGATCTGGCCATTGCCGCCGCCATCGTGAAGGAGATGGGTGATCAGGCGCAACTGCGTCCTGATGCGAATGCCGGCTACAGCGAGCAGATCGGCGTTGAACAGATGCAGCGCATGCGAGATGTGGGGGTGACGCGTTTCGAAGATCCAGTCGCACGTGAGCACCTCGATGCGCTGGTGCAGATGCGCAAAGAAGGGACGCAGATCCTGGTGAACATGGGCGTCGCAGGACCTGGCAGTGTGGCCGATCTGCTCGTGGCAGGCGCCGCCGATGCGCTTATGCCCGACACACCGGCTGCCGGCGGGTTGTTACCGGTTCAGAAGGTGGCGCGTGTGGCGGAGGGGTTCGACGTGCCGTGTCTGATGCACTGTGCCCACGATCTGGGACTCAAGACGGCGGCGATCACCCACATGGCGGCGGCGACACCGAACTTCTCGGGTCCGAATGACACGTGTTATCACGGACTGATCGACGATGTGCTCACCGAATCGCTCGTGTTCGAGGGCGGCTGCATCGCTGTGCCCGAGGGGCCGGGGTTGGGCGTGGTCGTGGCGGAGGAAAAGCTGAGCCAGTACGCGATCTAGCTGAGAGTCTTACACGAGACATCCCCGCCGCCGCTGAACCGTTTGAGAAACAGTGCGCAACGGGGATGCCTCTATCGGCTGGACCGGGTCGCACGCCGATCCAGTGATGATGGTTGGATGCCCGCTGGACTCTGTGGTTCCCGCCGCGGCGTAAGGTGGTTCGCCGTAAGTCAGCGCTCAGACGTGGCCGACGGGGCCAGATGGATCTTCGCCCACAGCTCGATCGCGCCTGAGGGGGCGACGTAATCACTACGAGGGCCTCGCGAGCCGCGACCACCGCCGATCGTGCCAAGCGCGCCATCCCGTCGGCGATCTCTGCCACTGAGACCGGGTTGCATCTGTAGCGATTCCGGTTTTGGGATCCTCACCGCCACGCCCACGCGTGGCTTGGTTGCCAGGTCGATGGAGTAGCTCGGGTGGCCGAGATACTCCAGTGGCAACCGCGCTTCGTAGGTGAGACGCCCTGCCTCATAAGCCAGACGTACCTGAAGCGCGTCGGCAACCCCCGCACTTGTCTCCCAACCCTCATCGTGCGGCGAATCGAGGACGAGGATGTTGCTGTTCGTGAGGCCTTCGAAGAGGGCTTCGAGGCGACGCGGGTCGATGGGGCTCCTCAAACCCGGTCGGCGTTCCTGAGCTCTCTGTCCTTGTTCGATTCTCGATCTGGCATCCCCCCAGTGTGTGGCGTCCTCGAAGGGGGATTCTCCGTGCAGCCCATCGCGGACCGCGCCTGGCAAGCGCAGCCCGAACACGTGTTTGGAACCGCCTTTCGGATCGAGCCAGAGTTCGAGCCCGCGCATGGCGATCTGCATCTGCAACATACGATCCGTCGTGACCATCATCAGATACAGATGACCCTCGTCATTTACCACGCCGAGGCTGATCGGTATTTCCTCGAGGATGTAGCGGCGCTGTCCCCAATCCTGGTTCGCCCCGTCGACGATCAGTTCACGGTCGCGCCATCGACTGTTGAGCTGAATGGTATTGCCGCAGGCGACCAACAGCAGCAGGAGTGACAACAAGGGCACACGATGTCGAATCAAGGCGCGCTTCCTTTGAGGGGATGGTCGACGACGCATAATGCTGACGCCCATGAAGTAAGGCTCTACACTTCGCCCCCGACACCTCTGACCAAGACCGGGCTTAGGCGGACAACCTTCTACGCATGACTTTCTGGATGAAGCGACTCCACATGTATTCGGGGCTGCTGAACGCAGCGGCCTTGCTGTTGTTCGGGCTCGTCGGCATTGCGGCTACCTTATTGCCCCGGCACAATCAGCGAGATACGCCGGAGTCTACGTCGCAGATGATCGATTTTGTCATCCCCGGCGACCTCGACGACCGGCAGCTGGCCGACCACATCCAGCGTGAGTTGGCTATTCCCCTCACAGGTCCTGCACCCAACTGGTCGTTTTGGCACGATGGTGACCAGAATCTGCACTTCCGCCTGCCCACGCCCGCCCGCCGCTACGATATCACCGTGCGGAGGCGCGAAATCAGGTGCAAATTCGGACGCAGCCCTTCGACAAGTGGCAGTACATGATGCACCTGCACGAGATGACGCCCAGTCGCAACGAGGGCGATTGGCGGATCACATCATGGGCGGTGTATATGGAGTTCTCCCTCTGGTCGCTGATCTTCATGGCCCTCAGCGGCGTGTATCTCTGGCTCGCCTCACGTCCCGGGCATCGTTGGGCGCAGATCTGCTTCGGCGCGGGAACGGCGATATTCATCCTCTTCTACGCGGCGGTGCGGTGATGTATCGGGTTCTGCGCGATACACATCTGCTCGTCGGCCTCGGGCTGTTCGCCTTCGTGCTGATGTTCGGCGTAAGCAGCGTGAAGTTCGCCCATCGGGACTGGTTCTCGAATGACCCCGTCGAAACACACCTGACCGTGCAGATCGATCCGTCTGTGGCAGAGACGTCGAAGATTTCTGCCAGTTGGGCTGCTGTGAGTTTTCGGCGGGAACGCAGCAGCAGGATGATGGCCAGCAGGCGGTCGGTGCGGTTCGTCATGTGAATGAAGATAGCCGCTCTCCCTGACAACCCCATGTCAGGGAGGATTTCATCGGGTCGAAAAAAGTAAGGTCGACGTAACTGCTTGGGGAGGAGCAAAATAGCAGGCGGTGAACACTGGCCCCCGCTCGTCGAGGTGGTTTTTTTCAACGTGTCAGTAGATTGTCACCCCACAGCACGATCGCCATCCAACAAAACAGGAGAGGCAGATGCCGCCGCCGTTCGAACACATCCTCTACGAGAAGAGGGAGCACGTGGCCTACGTAACCCTCAATCGACCACAGGTGATGAATGCGCTGCATCCGCCTCTTTATGCCGAGTTGAACCAGGCGTGGGCGGAAGTCATCGACGACGACCAGGTGTGGGTAGCGGTGCTCACCGGTGCGGGGAATCGGGCCTTCTCCGCCGGATCAGATCTCAAGTGGCGGGTGGAGGATGCCGATGAGAATGAGCTGCGCAATCCAACCCACGCCACGTCCGATGTGCTCGACAACTGCCACAAACCGATCATCGCCGCCATCAACGGGTATGCAGTGGGTGGCGGCCTCGAACTGGCCCTGACATGCGATCTGATCGTGGCTGCCTCCACGGCTCAACTCGGCCTTCCCGAGGCACGTCGTGGGCTGCTGGCCGACCGGGGGGGCGTTTTTCGACTGTCTCGCCGGCTGCCCTATCATCTGGCGATGGGCATGATTCTGACGGGGCGACTGGTAGGCGCACAAGAGGCTCACACCATGGGATTGGTGAACGAAGTGGCTGCCGAGGCCGAGCCGGTCATGGATGTGGCTCAACGCTGGGTGGAACAGATTCTCGAATGTGGTCCATTGGCTGTACAGGCGGCCAAGCAAGCGGTGACGAAAACGATAGACCTCTCCGTGTCGCAGGCCCTCTCGCAGCTTGAAGACCTGAGTGCCGTGCGTCGTCTACGCGATTCTCAGGACTATGCAGAGGGACCGAAGGCCTTCGCCGAGAAGCGCAAGCCGGAATGGAAGGGACGATGACCCCGCCGCAAAGTGTTCCGACAGGTGACGCCAATCTCGGTGCGCTGCAGGGCGTGCGGATTCTGGATTTCACCCATGTCTATCAGGGACCGGTCTGTACGCAGTTGCTCGCCGACTTCGGTGCGGATGTGATCAAGGTTGAGCGTCCCGGGACGGGGGATTGGAGTCGCCAGTGGGGTCCCTTCGTCGGCGACGTGAGTCTTCCCTATGCGGGTCTCAATCGCAACAAGCGTTCTCTGGCGCTGAATCTGAAGGACGAACGGGGCCTGGCGATCATGCACAAGCTCGTCACTCGCTCCGACGTTCTGGTGCACAACTTCCGACCCGGGGCAATGGAGAAACTCGGCCTCGGATACGACGACGCCCGCAAGCTGAATCCACGACTCGTGTACGCCACCTCCAGTGGATGGGGCGACGAAGGCCCTTATGTCGAACGAGGTCGCGGTGGACACGACATGATGGCGCGGGCCACATCGGGATTGTTCGATGGCGTGGATAAATTTGGCCAACCTGCCCCGGCGGGGATCTCCGCCGACTACGTGGCCGGTCTGCTTCTGGGGCAGGCGATCCTCATCGCCCTGCTGGCGCGCGAACGGACCGGTGAAGGCCAGTGTGTGACGACGGATCTGCTCAGTGCCGGGTTCCACGCCAACACGTGGAATGGCACCCAGCAGCTGAATCCAGACCGTATCGACAGGGAGGGACACATCGGCGCTGCTGAAAAGGCGCTGCGTCGTGTCTATCGGACAGCCGACGACTACATCGAACTGTCACCGACGTTTTCCCCCACCGGATTTCAGGATCTTGCGTTGGCCCTGGGGCTCGACGACCTGCCGGAGGATCCACGGTTCTCAACCAATGATGCCCTGCTGGCGCATCGAGAAGAGCTGAACCAGATCGTCGCCGCTCGTTTCGCCGAGCAGACGACGTCGGCGTGGATGGCACAGCTGGAACCTCAGGGAATTCTGTGCGCGGAAGTGAAGACCTTCGAGCAGGCTGCCGAGGACGAGCAGGTCCACGCCAACAACATGGTCATCGATCTGCAACACCCGCGGGCAGGAACGCTGAAAGTGCAGGGCACACCCATTCGCATGAGTGAAACGCCAAGCCACATCGACAGAGCCCCACCGGATCTCGGTGCCGATGGCCGGCAGATCCTGGCCGAACTGGAATACGATCCTGGCGAGATTGATGTGTTTGCCAGCGATGGGGTTTTCGACGAGGAGTAGGCGGATGACGCCGGGTCGGCGTCGCTGGTCTGAGCTACAGCAGGACCACGTGCGGTCTAAGGTGTCCA